>NZ_JAOWDG010000031.1:0-6301 GCF_030334745.1 Citrobacter sp. Cb080
TGTAGATTCAATTGGTCAACGCAACAGTTATGTGAAAACATGGGGTTGCGGAGGTTTTTTGAATGAGACGAACATTTACAGCAGAGGAAAAAGCCTCTGTTTTTGAACTATGGAAGAACGGAACAGGCTTCAGTGAAATAGCGAATATCCTGGGTTCAAAACCCGGAACGATCTTCACTATGTTAAGGGATACTGGCGGCATAAAACCCCATGAGCGTAAGCGGGCTGTAGCTCACCTGACACTGTCTGAGCGCGAGGAGATACGAGCTGGTTTGTCAGCCAAAATGAGCATTCGTGCGATAGCTACTGCGCTGAATCGCAGTCCTTCGACGATCTCACGTGAAGTTCAGCGTAATCGGGGCAGACGCTATTACAAAGCTGTTGATGCTAATAACCGAGCCAACAGAATGGCGAAAAGGCCAAAACCGTGCTTACTGGATCAAAATTTACCATTGCGAAAGCTTGTTCTGGAAAAGCTGGAGATGAAATGGTCTCCAGAGCAAATATCAGGATGGTTAAGGCGAACAAAACCACGTCAAAAAACGCTGCGAATATCACCTGAGACAATTTATAAAACGCTGTACTTTCGTAGCCGTGAAGCGCTACACCACCTGAATATACAGCATCTGCGACGGTCGCATAGCCTTCGCCATGGCAGGCGTCATACCCGCAAAGGCGAAAGAGGTACGATTAACATAGTGAACGGAACACCAATTCACGAACGTTCCCGAAATATCGATAACAGACGCTCTCTGGGGCATTGGGAGGGCGATTTAGTCTCAGGTACAAAAAACTCTCATATAGTCACACTTGTAGACCGAAAATCACGTTATACGATCATCCTTAGACTCAGGGGCAAAGATTCTGTCTCAGTAAATCAGGCTCTTACCGACAAATTCCTGAGTTTACCGTCAGAACTCAGAAAATCACTGACATGGGACAGAGGAATGGAACTGGCCAGACATCTAGAATTTACTGTCAGCACCGGCGTTAAAGTTTACTTCTGCGATCCTCAGAGTCCTTGGCAGCGGGGAACAAATGAGAACACAAATGGGCTAATTCGGCAGTACTTTCCTAAAAAGACATGTCTTGCCCAATATACTCAACATGAACTAGATCTGGTTGCTGCTCAGCTAAACAACAGACCGAGAAAGACACTGAAGTTCAAAACACCGAAAGAGATAATTGAAAGGGGTGTTGCATTGACAGATTGAATCTACAACACCTTCACTGATAATTTCCATAAAGGTCTCAACATCAACGGCGCGGCTGCCGTAGTTTTCTGGTTTGGAACTGACATTTTCACCGGCAAATGCGCCAGCCAGTGCCGGGTGTTTATCAATGTATTCACCCAGACCACCCACACCAAAGGCACGTTCTACGGGTTTAGCCTGGCCCCAGCCTTTACCACCGATAACACCGGTCCAGTGCAGCTTGATACCCAGCAGAGGGATAATCCCCATCGGATCATCCTCACGGACTTTGAACCGGTAGCGGTTAGGAACGCCACCAGACAACCATTTGTTCGCCGCTGCACGGGTGTTGTCTATCGTGATGTGTTGGGGTTTCCCGTAGGTTTTCAGTGTATCCATGAGTGACAGGCGGATACTGTCGCTGTTTTCTGATACATCAGCCCGCCAGCCGACAATTTTGCGGCTGTGGACGTCCTGCCAGAACCATGTTTTGGGACGGATGATTTCACCGTTAAACCAGCGGACAAACACGTTGTGTTGATAACCGTCACCGTTAATCCATTCCATCGCATGCAATTGTGCGACGGTGCGCTGTTGAGATGGGTGCATCTGCGCCAGGGCGTTTTCACCTTCACGGGTGGCAACGACAATGCGCGGATCAACTTCACGTTCCAGCTTACGACGCAGGGTACGTTCAGCCGGTATGGTCCAGCCATGTGTTTCTGCGGCGATTTCGAGCCGTTCATAGCATTTGGAGAAAAACGGGGCTTCGTTGCGCAGATAATCGCCCAGGAAGAATTGCCAGGCATCATCAGAGATTTCAGCCGAACGTCCTGTCACGCGTTTTTCGCGGACGCGGCGATCGAGCAGTACCGGTCCCCAGAGGTCAGGGCTGAAGTCCTTCACTTTGTAGTACAGATTGCGCAGCGTTCCTTCACTGATCTGTAATTGCTTCGCGGCCAGAGTAATCGCTTTTCGATTGCCAACACCTGACGCCATCAACTCAGCCACCAGCGCAGCAGCTTTCGTGCGACGCTCTGCATGCAGTCTCTGTTCGCCGGTCGCTTTCTCCCATGCAGACCAGAGACGCTGACGATCAAGGTCATCAGCGGCCACACGTTCCGGCTCTCTCGGCAGAGTAATGAGGCCAGATGAGGTTTCAATCAGCCCACGACCAGCCAGCAATTCAGCCCGAACTTCTGGTGGCAATACTGATATGTGGTATTCAAATGCTTTGGTTCCGGCACGTTTGCGGCGTAGCTCACTGCGACCGCAAACCAGATCCTCAAGTTTTTTCCGCGCATTAGATTCAGCCTGTGGGAAACCACAGACGCCAACACATTCTTTCACTGATACCCAAAACTCCATCATGCAACCTCTTTAACAGTCAGATTCTGATAACGCGAAGGCCATATCTCTGATGGCTCCATGTTGAGAAAGTCAGCGATAATTTTCTCCCCTTTGGGCCAGTGGTGACGGAATACGTTACGTAATGTTGATTCCGCTAACCCATGACAACGGGATAACTGACTGGTCGTCATTCCGCGTTTTCTAATCGCTGCTTTGATGTCTTCCGGGTGCCAGTCTTGGCTTTTGGTCATCATTCTGCGATCCTTAAATATTTACTCGTTGCGGTGAACTAAACTGCTCACCTTTACGTGTAAAAATATAACACACAAAAAATCGAATTCAATCTTTTTATCGGTCTTTTGTCGGTTTTATCAAATCTTGATAAATCGAATTTAAGTCTTTGATTTTGATGAAAGCATGTTTTTACGCCTTAAAAAATCGAATCGAATTTTTTGAGAATCAGAAAAAATCGGAAACAGGAGGTAATGATGAATGTGCAAACTTGGTTTACGGCTCAAGAGTGTGCGGGGATGCCCGGATTCCCAAGTGGAGTATCCAATGTACGTAAGCAGTTAGAAAAACTCGCAGAGGGGCTGGACGGAGTGCGGCGGAAACGAGGAGGGACTAAAGCCACGGAATACCATATATCGATATTGCCTGCACGGACCCAAAATTATCTTGGGTATAGCAACAAAGGACAGCCATCTATGGGAGTTGAGGATTTCAAGACAAAAAGTGGCTTAGCAAATGATGAGAAGCAAGCACTCTGGATGATGATTTATCAGGGGATGACTGAAGCCCAACGTGAAGCTGTTATGGAGATATTTATCACTGGTGGATTAAAGATGCTTATGCCTGCGGTGCTTGAGTTATCTGATTCAAATCCGGTCCGACAGAAAGAGATTTTCGGACAATGTGATTCCGTTGAAAAGGATAGCCCAGCGTCGAACGTAAGCACGCAAAACAAGGCTGGCTGATTACAGAAATGTACAATTGGCTGGCTTTGTTTTGAACCTCCATGTGATAACGTTTTAAGCCGAATTTAAATCCCATTAAACAGTCGGCAGTACGATCTAACTATATATGACACCTTTTTAACTTTGTTGTCGAACGATCTAAAATTGTCATATTGGGTGGTTTTCTACCAGTTGACTAGCTTTACCTATCGTTAAGCCTTGCCACTCAAGGTTTCCTCCCGTTTGTTCCCTCGAACTCCCGGTTGTTTCCGGTTACTCCGTTTGATCCATACATCACTGTCACTAGTCAGCCTGCATAGTCGTGCATTGAGTCCGTATGACCGTTAAACAAAGAAACACATTGAGATTACGAAGAATAATTGAATCAGGAGAGTCTGTGAGAAGTAAGTCGTGGAGCGGGCGAAGGGAATCGAAGCATCGAAGACAATCACTCACTAACCATTTGTTTCATAAAGAATCATGAATCCTTTTGGTTACAGTAATGGTTACACATTGAGTGATCTCTGGTCAAGGCTGAATGAACGTAATGTTCCCCTCGGAGGAATAGAACCAAGCTGAGAAGTGCTGTAATGTCCTAATGTTTAAACATCAAGAGATGGTAGCCCCCACTGCTCAGGGAACAACTTTGAGAGGGCTACAGGGGGAAGTCGTTAAACTTTATATATTAGATACCTGCGGAGATTTTTGTGAGGAATTTTAAGCACAAGAACCATCTGCTAGTGCCACCAGCCCCCACCGACCGCAAAGTGAAGACCAGTTAGCACCAGAGCAATGGCGATTGCGGCAGTAAAGAGAACGCCACAAACCGACGATAATCTATTGAAGACAATACGGTACACGATGCCCAGCAAGAACAAAGCCCCGGAGGCCCACCAAAAGGCACTCACTGCCCTAGCAAGCGCCCGATATGTTGACCACTGTACCCCACCATAGATGTAACCAGCCATACAACCAGCAGCCAGTAATAGTAAAGCCATCCCGATAAATGACCCGATACCTTTCAACATGTTGATATTCCTTTAAATAACCATAAAAACGGAGTCTAAAGGATAGCCCGGATGCGGGCATACTGATGATCGTTTGTCTCGATCGGTAAACTGAAATTGATCGCTAGTATCTATCAATCACTTTAGAGTATCTGGCAGACCAAGTGGACGCAGAGGACGAACACATACAACTCCTGTAAGTTCATGGGGTCCTCCGTATGTTCACTCAGGGTTTATAGCTACTCTACGGCAGTAAAACGAATAGCATGGACCAACGGGAAAGAGGCGTCTGTCTCAACGTCGAATGCTCCAGTTTTCACCTTAACGGAACCGGTAGCCAACACATCGACCACGCTGATTAACTCAAGGTCATACCCAGCGGTATTGCTATTACGAGTCACTTTTACATCCACGGTCTTAGCGCCTTTAGTTGACCTGAAAGAGATAGAAGCAAACCGCTGATGTAGCCCCCTGAAACACCGGACAGTAGCTGTATCTCCAGATAAGAGATAGGCTTGAATATATGTCTAACACTAACGCCAATTTTGAGATGACCGGGATCCTGTTAGGGCAAGAAGTCCGTAAACGTAAAACTCCTCAGGAGAAGATCGCCATTATCCAGCAGACGATGGAGCCGGGTATGAATGTCTCCCATGTCGCCCGCCTGCATGGTATCCAGCCCAGCCTGCTGTTTAAGTGGAAGAAGCAATATCAGGAAGGCAGCCTCACCGCCGTTGCGGCTGGAGAGGAAGTCGTTCCTGCTTCTGAGCTTACTGCTGCTCTGAAGCAGGTCCGGGAGCTTCAGCGCCTTCTGGGCAAGAAGACGATGGAAGTTGAGATCCTGAAAGAAGCCGTGGAGTACGGTCAGTCGCGAAAATGGATAGCGCACGCGCCCTTGTTGCCAAAGGACGGGGAATAGCCATGGTCTGCCGGACCATGGGCGTGTCGCGTGCGCAACTGTCACTGCGGATTAACCGTTCTGCCGACTGGCAGGACAGGCGCTGTAACCGGCGTAATGAAGAAGCAGACGCAGAAATACTGTCGGCTATCCTCAACATTATCAGCGATATGCCGAGTTATGGTTATCGACGCGTGTGGGGCATCCTGCGCAAGCAACGTCGCACAGAGGGACAGCTACCTGTGAATGCCAAACGGCTTTACAGGATAATGCGTGAGCATAACCTGTTGTTGTTGCATCACAAACCAGAGCGACCGAAGCGTGAACATAAGGGCAAGATAGCGGTGGCAGAAAGCGATATGCGCTGGTGTTCAGATGGCTTCGAGTTCGGCTGCGACAACGGCGAAAAACTGCGGGTAACGTTCGCGCTGGACTGCTGCGACCGTGAGGCCATAGACTGGGCAGCAAGCACGGGAGGCTATGACAGTTCGACCGTGCAGGATGTGATGCTGAGGTCGGTGGAAAAGCGCTTCGGCGACAGGTTGCCCGACACAGCGGTGCAGTGGCTGACGGATAACGGTTCAGCGTATACCGCGTATGAAACGCGGAGGTTCGCGAGAGAGCTGAATCTGGAGCCCTGCACAACAGCGGTGAGCAGCCCGCAGAGTAATGGCATGGCCGAACGGTTCGTGAAAACGATGAAAGAAGACTATATCGCGTTCATGCCAAAACCGGATGTGAGAACAGCACTGCGAAACCTTGCAGTAGCGTTCACGCATTACAATGAAAACCACCCGCACAGCGCGCTGGGATATCACTCCCCGAGGGAATACCGGCGGCAGCGGACATCGTTAACTTAAGATACAAAAGCTGTTCGGAGATGGAGGGTCAAGATCA
>NZ_JAOWDG010000032.1:0-41390 GCF_030334745.1 Citrobacter sp. Cb080
TGTAGATTCAATCTGTCAATGCAACACCCCTTTCAATTATCTCTTTCGGTGTTTTGAACTTCAGTGTCTTTCTCGGTCTGTTGTTTAGCTGAGCAGCAACCAGATCTAGTTCATGTTGAGTATATTGGGCAAGACATGTCTTTTTAGGAAAGTACTGCCGAATTAGCCCATTTGTGTTCTCATTTGTTCCCCGCTGCCAAGGACTCTGAGGATCGCAGAAGTAAACTTTAACGCCGGTGCTGACAGTAAATTCTAGATGTCTGGCCAGTTCCATTCCTCTGTCCCATGTCAGTGATTTTCTGAGTTCTGACGGTAAACTCAGGAATTTGTCGGTAAGAGCCTGATTTACTGAGACAGAATCTTTGCCCCTGAGTCTAAGGATGATCGTATAACGTGATTTTCGGTCTACAAGTGTGACTATATGAGAGTTTTTTGTACCTGAGACTAAATCGCCCTCCCAATGCCCCAGAGAGCGTCTGTTATCGATATTTCGGGAACGTTCGTGAATTGGTGTTCCGTTCACTATGTTAATCGTACCTCTTTCGCCTTTGCGGGTATGACGCCTGCCATGGCGAAGGCTATGCGACCGTCGCAGATGCTGTATATTCAGGTGGTGTAGCGCTTCACGGCTACGAAAGTACAGCGTTTTATAAATTGTCTCAGGTGATATTCGCAGCGTTTTTTGACGTGGTTTTGTTCGCCTTAACCATCCTGATATTTGCTCTGGAGACCATTTCATCTCCAGCTTTTCCAGAACAAGCTTTCGCAATGGTAAATTTTGATCCAGTAAGCACGGTTTTGGCCTTTTCGCCATTCTGTTGGCTCGGTTATTAGCATCAACAGCTTTGTAATAGCGTCTGCCCCGATTACGCTGAACTTCACGTGAGATCGTCGAAGGACTGCGATTCAGCGCAGTAGCTATCGCACGAATGCTCATTTTGGCTGACAAACCAGCTCGTATCTCCTCGCGCTCAGACAGTGTCAGGTGAGCTACAGCCCGCTTACGCTCATGGGGTTTTATGCCGCCAGTATCCCTTAACATAGTGAAGATCGTTCCGGGTTTTGAACCCAGGATATTCGCTATTTCACTGAAGCCTGTTCCGTTCTTCCATAGTTCAAAAACAGAGGCTTTTTCCTCTGCTGTAAATGTTCGTCTCATTCAAAAAACCTCCGCAACCCCATGTTTTCACATAACTGTTGCGTTGACCAATTGAATCTACAACCGCCTTTTTGAACATCGACACCGATGCTGTCGACGCTGGCCAGATCGATAATCGATTTGGTATCGAGGATCAGGTTGCCCAGATTCCTCGCCACATAGGCGATTACTTTGTTGCCGCTGGCTTCAGAGGTGATCTTCGCGTTTGAGGTGAGGGGCGTGCTCGTGGCATTGCCCTGCGTATTACCATTCAACTGATGCGCCTGACCATCCACAACCCCGGCAACGGTTCTTTCACCGGTTAAATTGATGGTGGTTTTATCGCTGATGGTCCCTTTCGCGCCGCCTTCGATAACCAGCGCCGCAGAGTCAGTGCCCTTAACGGTAAACGTTGCTTCACCGGTATCTACGTTACTGCCTGCGCCGGTGGCGAGTACGCCCACGGAATTGTTACCGCTGAGAGTCAAATCCAGGTTGGAGGTGGACTGATCTTTCGGGTTAGTGGTATTACCGGCCAGCAATGCGCCATTGGCGATACGGAAAATGGTGGTGCGATCCTGACCGTTGTCATTCATCACCGCCTGACCAATATTGGCGGTAGCGCCCTTACCATACAGGTAATAACCAATCTGATCGGTGCTGTTAAATGAGGGGCTACTTAAGCTGTCAACGTTAGCGATGGCGTTATCACGCACGTGGACGCCGATGTTACCGGCTTTATCCAGCGTAATATTAGAGTAGACGTTGACTACTGCCTGACCGTTGGCGCCACCTTCCGCCCAGATGGCGTAGTTACGATTACCGACGCCGCCTTCACCGTCCACCACGATAGAGCCTGCAGCGCTGGTGGTGACTTCGGCATTTTTGTTATTGGCGCTAACGTGGATCCCTACGTTGTTGGTGCCATTCACGTTAATCTTGCCGTCGTTACGGATTTCCTGATTATTTTCTGCGCCGCTGTCGTGTACGGAGATGCCGTAGTTTTTACTGCTGCCCCCTTTAGAACCGCCATTGATCACGATATTGCCGGTATTGAGGACGTTGCCCGTGGCATTTCCGACCAAAATCCCTGCGGCGTTACGGACGCCGGTTCCCAGCGTGATAAGGCCGTTGTTAATCACCTCTTTGGCGCTCTTGATCATAATACCGGCGCTCAGGCTGGAACCGCCTGCCATGGTGACATCTTTAGCCGGATCGCTTGCGTCGCGACCAAGATAAATAGAGGCATTCTGAGCGTTGGTAAAGGTGGCATTCCCGGCGACTTCTACGCCATAAGCGGTGCCGCTGGCAAAGGATGTACCGCTTTTACGTCCGTCTACGACGTTAATATCGCCGTTGTTGACCCCTTGCGCATCGTCAGACAATTGCATACCAATCGCCAGCGTCAGCGAAGAAGCGGGGACGTCTTTGCTCCAGGGATCGGCTGCCGAAGCGGTACCAAAGTTATCGGTGGTGATCGCCTGGTTGATGATGCCGTTGTTAGCGATCTGGCTGGTGCCTTGACCTTGCATACCAAATGCGCCATAGCTGTTGACGTTTTGGTTGCTGTCTTTATCGATAAACAGCCCTGAGTTGATCATCCCGTTGTTGGTTGCCGTCGCGTCTTTTGCCAGCATGCCAATCGCCAGGCTCTGCCCGGTAGACGTTCGTAATGCGTTCAGTTCGCCAAAGTTTGTGATAACCCCGCCATCAACGGCTTTCATGACGCCATTAATACTGCCGTCAACGGCAAGAATCGCATCTTTGTTCAGGGTGCCGGAGGTGCCTGCGCCGTTGGCGTAAATAGCATGCAGCTCACCGCGGCCAGCGGTCGCGTTATTGACATGCGATAAGCCGTCTGTCCAGACGTCGTAATCCCAACTGAGCACGTCAGAGGGCTTGCTGGAATTGATCAGACCATCAATCAGCTCGGCATACTTCGTTTGTGCTGCGGTGACGGTAGTGACTTCATTCGCTTCCAGCCACAGTTGGATTTGGCTGACTTTTTCGCCTTCCGGGTTTTCCGCCGCGTCGCTGCTATTGCCCAACAGCCAGTCGTTAAATTCGGCCAACTCCTGCGTGTTGGTGATGTTAAATGTGCGCTCACCCGTTTCGACGACTTTGCCGTCCGTATCATAGCCGTAGGTCATGAGCGTGACATCATCGCCAAACACGGAGGTTTGCGCTGAGCCGGCGAAGGTTTTTTCAGGAATAACCGGGGCGGCGTTAAATTTTATAAAGTTATCGGATTGCCAGTAAACCTGGCTACCCGCGTCCTGAGCCTCCAGTAAGGAGGAGTCTTTGGCCAGTAATTCGATGGTATTGGCTTTGGCGCGTACATTGAGCGTGTCGTCGCCCAAATTCAGATTGGCCGTGGAGCCGTTTGTCGCCAGCGCGATGCCAAATTGTTTGTAGATTTTAGACTGCGTCGGATCGTAAGTGTTTAATGCCGAATCGCCAATCTGTGATTCGGTAAGAAAGTTACTTAACGCGTTGGTATCAAAGACTTTAATGGTTGTTTTTTCGCCGGGGAACGCCGGGTCGTTAATCTCAAATTCTGTGCTCTGCGAAGGCGTTGATGATTGGTTATAAGTCAGGTATTCCGCCAGCTCCTCGGCGGTAGTAATCGTTTTTACGCCCTGGTCAGGGCTGGTGGCCTGCAGGGTGATTTTGCCGGTTTGCAGTAGCTCTCTGATGGTCGTTGATTCAACAACGCCACTTTGACCCGGACTGATGGTTGGGATCGCGCCGCTGATATTGAGCGCCTGACCAGCAGTGATATCTTCATATAAGAATCCGTAGTCGTGGACACCCTCATAATCCCCAACAGAAATACCTGTCTGGTAGTCGGCGAAAATATTATGTTCACCGATGTCGATGATCGGAGTTGCTGAAGCTTGCATTGAAGCAGCGCTTAATGCGCCGGCCGCCAGTACGGCGACAGTTTTACGTGAGCTGCTTTTTTTCTTTCCTTTGGTTAATTCGGAAACGACCACCCAGATACCGAGCGCCGCGTTCCAAATAATGCTGTAAACTTTGTTCATATATAACCCTCGTCTACATTCCTGTTATGTGTATTGTTAATACATTGAGTTGTTGGCTATGGTTGGCACGCGGATGTGCTACCCGGTAATAGATTTTTGGAAATAGGATTTCCTTCCGTGCGATGCGGAATTAAAAAGTGAGCCGAAAGAAAATCTTTTAAATAATAACCTTGATAATTGTCCTTAAATAAGTCAGTTACGGCTGGCTATAGTGAGAAATGGTGTACTTGAGTCGGGAGTTATTTTTCCCGAGTTTTCTGGCAATGTTGCTTTTGTACGCCCCGATGGTTTTTTCACTTTTTTGTGATGCCCCAGCGATTTGAGTCAATGACCAACCCCGAGCAAGCATCATCATTACGTTAAATTCGTTTGCTGTGATTTTGTTATTTATTTCTTTGATATTAATTGGTTTTTTGTTTTGTGATATGTACGTCACGGCATGCAGTAACCGATCAAGGCTGGCGTCTTGATCGAGGAACAGCATGTTCCTCCCGCAAACGGTTTGAAAAATAGAAAAAGTAGCTTCATCTGCCAAAACAATAATTTTTGTGGCAGGGCGTAAAGCCATGTTGCGGATAATCCTGGCATATTTTAAAAAATCTGAGTTGTCAGGATTAATAATGATGAAATCCATTTCATAAGGGATTATGTTGACGGCAGAAAGCGTCTGAGAGGAGTAGTACGCGATATCAATATATAATGATGAACCACGTAGGATTTCTCGCATGCCTAGCCAGGGATAAATTGATTCACCCAAAAAAATAGCCTTAGACATAACGATCTCCTTGAAATTTTGGTGCAGGCGGTCGCCTCTTTTTTTAGGCTAAAAAAAGAGTTTCTTGCGACGCATGAAATGTTAATTAAATCTCGTATGACGTTCTTTGGTGTGAACGCATCCTTATTTATTGCAGATTCAACAGGTATTTTCTGTATTAATTTGAATCATTAACTATTCTTAAAGTAGATATTACACTTTGTTAAAATTTAAGGTAAATCGTTTATTTCAGCTCTGAGTAAATGATTGATAGATTTCGCTTATGGATCACGCGAATAATGTTTCAGCCATTTCTATAAAGACAGGGTATTCCTATTTGTACTGGAGGGGATTTATATGAAAAATCTTATATTTCAAACAGATAACCATTCTTCTTAATGGGACTATTGGCAGGTAGGAGAATTCTTAATCAAGGCCAGGATAAAGAGAGAGGGAGAGCGGTGGGAGAGAGAAATATTGTCTTATTTGCAGTTATCGACCTAAAATTCGAGCATTTAAGGTGATAACTCTGACCTATCTTAATAACTAAGCATTTTGTGCTATTTTTATCATTTGGTGCTTAATCTTCAAACCTCCCTTGAAGATGTTGTATTTTCTGCTTGCTATCGCTGATAGCGCTTACCCCGCCAACAGCTCCTGCTCAACCTGTTGCACCTGTTGTTCCAGCGTATTGCGGATTTCCGTAAGCGCCCGTTGTTGATCGGAGAAGTAAGCCTCTTTATCCGTCACGGAGGTGGCAAGGCGCCAGGCGTTCTCAGCTTCCAGTTCGGTAATCTCTTTGAGCAGAGCGTTAATTTGTTCTCTGAGCTGCTGTATTTTGCTGCGTAAATGCTGCAGATCGTTCAATCGGTCACTCGCCATCATCGGTTCGAGGCCGCTTTGCAATTGAGTCAGTAGCGCCCGAACGGCAGCAAGGTCGGCATTTTGGCGCGCCTGGTTAAGCTGCACCATCATCTGATGCGCTTTCTCTTTCAGATCGTCCGCCACCACGTCCGGATGACAAAGACGGCTGGCCTGACGCCACAGGCGTTTTAACTCATTACGCTCTTCAGAAGAAAGCCGTTGGTCACGGCTAAAACGATGTTGCGCATCCTGCTGCTGCTCCTGATATTCATCATATTCATGGCTGGCTTCTTCCTGTGCCTGACGGGCTGCGCTGTCGTCCTGGCGAGAAAAGTCGTTTTCCAGCTCACGAATCTCCGCCAGCAGGGCGGTAATAAGCTCCGTTTGTTGCTGAATTCGTTGACGTGTTTCCACCGATTCGTGCGAATCTGAATTCTGGTTCATCCAGAGCTGCTTAAGCCTGGCCAGTTGATCAACAGCCTGGGAAATATAGTGCTGGCAGGATTGATAGTCTTGTTCCCGGCGTTTTCGCTCCGCTTCCTGTTTGCGCTGGGCGCTGGCGGCGAGCTGTTTACGCAACTCGAGGATCCGGCTCATCAGCGGCCCAAGGCGAAGATGATACAGATCGTTGAAATCATCGAGGATTTGAATGCGCGTGTTGCGCTTATCGATCAGGTCACGCAGCTGTGTTTCGAGCGCTTTTAGTTCCAGTTTACTGGCGGCAATGGCAGGATCCTGCCACGTTGAGACTGCCCGTTGAGATTGCAGCCAGGCCGTGATTTCACGTAGGGCGTCACTAAAGCGCCGTGCTTCGAGCGCCTGAACGATGGCGCCTGGCAAGACTGACATAGGCTCATTTTTCAGATGATCTACCTGCTGGAAAATAATCTCCTCATCTTCCAGTTCAATAGCGCTTTTGACGATTTCCAGTCGTTTGATGATCTTATTCATGACAGTCGTTGCCTGGCCTGGCTCAAAAACGAGTGGCTGAAATACAGCGGGTTCACCCGTTTGAAAATGTTAGAAAAACAGTAAAGCGCATTCTGTGGCCTGCGATGCCTTTTCGTCCAGAATAATTCACTGTAATTATGAACAAACGCAATGCCACGGGCACAGCGGGTCCTTATTGCGCCTTGCGACAACCAGGTTGAAATGTTAAAAGAAGCCCCTTCAATAAAAACGACACAGGGGAAGGGCGTGAAAAACGCGTCAACTGCATCTGACACCAGCGTGTCTGATGCCGCGTCAACGAATGAGCCGACGCTTCAGCGGGGGTTGCAAAACCGCCATATTCAATTAATTGCGCTGGGCGGCGCAATTGGTACCGGCCTGTTTTTGGGCATTGGCCCGGCTATTCAGATGGCGGGACCTGCGGTGTTACTGGGTTACGGCGTTGCCGGGATCATCGCTTTTTTGATTATGCGTCAACTGGGCGAAATGGTGGTGGAAGAACCCGTTTCGGGATCGTTTGCCCATTTTGCCTATAAATACTGGGGACCGTTCGCGGGTTTTCTGTCCGGCTGGAACTACTGGGTGATGTTTGTGCTGGTTGGCATGGCGGAACTGACCGCGGCTGGGATCTACATGCAGTACTGGCTGCCCGATGTCCCGACCTGGATTTGGGCCGCGGCATTCTTCGTGATCATCAACGCGGTTAACCTGGTCAACGTACGTCTGTATGGCGAAACGGAATTCTGGTTTGCGCTGATTAAAGTGCTGGCCATTATCGGCATGATTGGTTTTGGCGTGTGGATGCTGTTTTCCGGTCACGGCGGGGAACATGCAAGCATTGATAACCTGTGGCGTTACAACGGCTTTTTTGCCACCGGCTGGAACGGGTTGATCCTGTCGCTGGCGGTGATTATGTTCTCCTTTGGCGGACTTGAGCTTATCGGGATTACTGCCGCAGAAGCGCAGGATCCGCAGAAAAGCATTCCAAAGGCGGTAAACCAGGTGGTGTACCGTATTCTGCTGTTTTACATCGGTTCTCTGGTGGTGCTGCTGGCGCTGTACCCGTGGGTGGAAGTGAAATCCAACAGCAGCCCGTTTGTGATGATCTTCCATAATCTTGATAGCAACGTGGTGGCTTCAGCGCTGAACTTTGTCATTCTGGTGGCTTCGCTGTCGGTATATAACAGTGGCGTCTACTCTAACAGCCGTATGCTGTTTGGTCTCTCTGTCCAGGGGAACGCGCCGAAGTTCTTAACCCGCGTCAGCCGTCGCGGCGTACCGGTGAATTCACTGATCCTCTCCGGTGCTATTACGTCTCTGGTCGTACTGATCAACTATGTCCTGCCACAAAAGGCCTTTAGCCTGCTAATGGCGCTGGTTGTGGTGACGCTGTTGTTGAACTGGATTATGATCTGCCTGGCCCATCTGCGATTCCGGGCGGCGATGCGTCGTAAGGGACGTGACACGCAGTTCAAAGCGCTGCTGTACCCGGCAGGGAACTACCTGTGTATTGCTTTCCTTGGCATGATTCTGGTGCTGATGTGTACGATGGACGATATGCGCCTGTCAGCTATCCTCCTGCCGGTGTGGATCCTGTTCCTGTTCGTTGCCTTCAAACTGCTGTGTCGTAAGTCCCGCTAAGTTTCTACCGATCCCATCGTCAGGATGGGATCGGATCTTCTCTCAATGTTTATCGTGACCGCTCTCGCAATTTTGCCTTTGCTGGCAGGATCTTTATTTTGTAATCGATTACTTTTCTATTGAATCTATTTTGTAATCGATTACTTTTTAAAGGTGAGGCAAAAAATGGTGTCAACAACCGAAAGTAGTGGAAAACAGAACGTACAGTACCGGCTGCTGGTACCCCGGCTGTCGCTAATGATGTTCTTACAGTTCTTTATCTGGGGAAGTTGGTCTGTCACGCTGGGGCTGGTGATGAGCCAGCACAACATGTCGCTGCTGATTGGCGATGCGTTTTCAGCCGGGCCCATTGCCTCTATTCTGTCGCCGTTCGTCTTAGGGATGCTGGTAGACCGCTTCTTTGCCTCGCAAAAGGTGATGGCGGTGATGCACCTTGCAGGCGCGGCGATCCTCTGGTTTGTTCCGCAGGCATTGGTGGCGCAAAACGGTGCGCTGTTGATTGGTCTGCTGTTTGGCTACACGTTGTGCTACATGCCAACGCTGGCGCTTACCAACAACATTGCTTTTCATAGCCTGTCGGATAAAGACAAAACTTTCCCGGTGGTGCGGGTGTTTGGCACCATTGGCTGGATTGTCGCGGGGATTTTTATCGGCGTAACCGGAATCTCGGATACTACCGGCATCTTTACGCTGGCGGCGGTTATTTCTGTGATTCTGGCGCTCTACAGCCTGACGTTGCCCAACACGCCCGCACCGGCGAAAGGACTGCCGGTAAAAGTGCGCGATCTGTTTTGTGCGGATGCTTTCGCCTTACTCAAGGTTCGTCACTTTTTTGTCTTCTCGCTCTGCGCGACGCTTATTTCTGTACCGTTGGGAACCTATTACGCATATACCGCGTCGTTTCTGGCTGATGCGGGCGTTGGCGATGTCAGTACGGCGATGTCGTTTGGTCAGATGTCTGAAATTTTCTTCATGCTGGTGATCCCGTTCCTGTTCAGGCGTCTGGGCGTGAAATACATGTTGTTAATCGGGATGTGTGCCTGGTTTGTGCGCTACGCATTCTTTGCCCTCGGCATCAGCGAAGAGGGCCGATTCCTACTGTATCTCGGCATTCTGCTGCACGGCGTGTGCTACGACTTCTTCTTCGTGGTCGGCTTTATTTACACCGATCGTATCGCCGGGGAGAAAGTAAAAGGTCAGGCGCAAAGCATGATCGTTATGTTTACCTATGGGATCGGTATGCTGCTTGGTTCGCAAATTTCAGGCGCACTTTACAACCGTCTGGTGGCGGGGCAAACGGTGCCTCAGGCGTGGACCACATTCTGGTGGATCCCGGCAGTGGCTGCCGCAGTGATTGCCGTGATTTTCCTTTTCTCTTTCAAGTATGACGACAAAGAGCAGGCGTAATTTTCAGGAGGGGTTATGAAAACCATCAAGGGGCCTGGCATTTTTCTGGCGCAATTTATCGGGGATCGTCCCCCATTTAACACCCTGGAAGGCGTGGCAAAGTGGGCGGCGGAGCTGGGCTATAAGGCATTACAAATCCCGTGTAATCACAAGTCTTTGTTTGATGTCGAACAAGCAGCCAGAAGTCAGGCCTATTGTGATGATATTCATGGGATGCTGGCCGGGCATGGGCTGGTGATTAGCGAACTATCTACCCATCTTGAAGGCCAACTGGTTGCCGTCCATCCGGCTTACGATGACGCTTTTGACGGATTTGCTCCGCCATCTGTACGCGCTAATCCGCAGGCCAGGCAGGCGTGGGCCATCGAAACCCTCCACCAGGCCGCTGCGGCTTCGCAAAGGCTGGGGCTGACGGCGCATGCTACGTTTTCAGGTTCGCTCGCCTGGCCCTTCTTTTATCCGTGGCCACCGCATAACCGTCAGCGCTTTGAAGAGGCTTTTCTGGAACTGGCACGCCGCTGGAGGCCCATTCTCGATCGCTTTGATCATCATGGGGTGGATGTTTGCTTTGAAATCCATCCCGGTGAAGATCTGCACGATGGCGTAACGTTTGAGCGCTTTCTGGCGCTGGTTAATCATCATCCTCGCTGCAACATTCTCTATGACCCGAGCCATCTGTTATTGCAGCAGATGGATTACCTTGGGTTTATCGATGTTTACCACTCGCGCATTAAAGCGTTTCACGTCAAGGACGCTGAGTACCACGCCAGTAGCCGCAGTGGTGTCTATGGCGGTTATCAGCCGTGGCTCGATCGCGCTGGGCGTTTCCGTTCCCTGGGGGACGGTCAGGTCGATTTCAAAACCATCTTCAGCAAGCTCACGCAATATGATTTCCCTGGCTGGGCGGTACTGGAATGGGAGTGTTGCCTGAAAGACGCGCAAACCGGGGCGCGTGAGGGGAGCGATTTTATACGCCGCCACATTATTCCGGTTTCTTCACGCGCATTTGATGATTTCGCCGCTGGCGATGAGGTACGCAAATGATACAGGTTGGCATTATTGGCAGCGGTTTTATTGGGCCTGCACATATCGAGGCGTTGCGTCGACTCGGCGGTGTGAACGTGGTGGCGCTCTGTGATAGCTCGCTGGCGGTTGCCCAGGAACGTGCAGATGCTCTTCATATTCCTCAGGCGTACGGCAGCGTTGAGGCGCTGCTGGCGCATCCCGGACTGCAGGTGGTGCATAACTGTACGCCGAATCATCTGCATGCCGACATCAACCGGCAGATTTTACGCGCGGGTCTGCACGTGTTTTCAGAAAAGCCGCTGTGTATGACGCCTGATGAGGCTCGTGAACTGGAAACGCTGGCGGAGCAGGTAGGAGTGGTGCACGGCGTGAGCTTTGTCTATCGTCAGTTTGCGATGGTACAACAGGCTGCCAGCATGGTCAGGCGCGGTAGCGTGGGGCGTCTGTTTGCCGTCCAGGGGAGCTATTTGCAGGACTGGATGCTGCTGGAAACTGACTACAACTGGCGGGTCGATGCCAAACAAGGCGGCAACTCACGGGCGGTTGCGGATATCGGTTCCCACTGGTGTGACACGGTGCAATTCGTCACTGGAAAACGTATTGTCGAGGTGATGGCCGATCTGGCTATCGTCTGGCCGGTACGAAAAGCCAGCATCGCCAGTAACGCTACGTTTGGCCAGCAAACGGCTGACCTGCAATTTGAGAATAAAGCGGTGACGACGGAAGATTGTGGATCGGTGCTGGTACGTTTTGACGATGGTAGCAAAGGCTGCTTTAGCGTTTCACAGGTGAGTGCCGGGCGCAAGAATCACCTGAGCTTTGAAATTAACGGTAGCCAGAGTTCACTGCACTGGGATCAGGAAACGCCGCAACAGCTTTGGATCGGGCACCGTCAGCAGGCGAACCAGATCCTGACGGATGACCCAGGATTGATGAATGCGGATGTTGCTGCCAGTGCGCACTTTCCGGGTGGGCATATTGAGGGCTGGCCGGATGCGTTCAAGAATATGATGCAGCAGTTCTATCAGGCGGTGCAGGCAGGCAAAATGCCCGCGACGGCGGAGCGTCGATTTGCGTCATTTTCTGATGGTGCGGATGTGATGTATATCATTGATGCGATTATAAAAAGCCATCAGCAGCAGCGCTGGGTATCAGTGCAGCGCTAAACACGCACCCGGTTCGCCGGGCAGTGATTTTATGGTAGCCTCAACGTAAAGCCTAAACCGCAGGATTTGTCGTCGTTATGTCTATTCAAAAAATCGCCCAGCTTGCCGGTGTGTCGGTGGCGACGGTATCGCGTGTGCTGAATCACAGTGATACCGTCAAAGCCAAAAATCGCGAGCGCGTGCTTCAGGCTATTAAAGAAAGCAATTATCAGCCCAACCTGCTGGCTCGTCAGCTGCGTACGGCACGCAGTTCGATGATTCTGGTGATGGTTTCCAACATTGCCAACCCTTTTTGTGCAGAGGTTGTTAAAGGCATTGAAGAAGAGGCGGAAAAGAATGGCTATCGCATTTTGCTGTGTAATTCCGGCTCGGATACCGCCCGCTCAAAATCGGCATTAAAGCTGCTGTCGGGGAAAATCGTTGATGGCATTATCACCATGGATGCATTCTCAAAATTACCGGAACTGACCACGCTGATTGGCGACGCTCCCTGGGTTCAGTGCGCGGAATATGCTGATAAAGGCGCGGTTTCCTGCGTAGGGATTAACGATGTTGACGCTGCGCAGTCGGTAATATCTCACCTGGTGGAAAAGGGCTATCGACGCATTGCGCTAATCAATCATGATCTGAGTTATAAATACGCCCGGTTGCGCGAACGTGGCTATAAAGCGGCGCTGCATGCGCTGTCGCTTGAGTATCAGGCCGTAGAATACGCCAGCGAGTTAAGTTCCAGTGCAGGAATTGCGGCGATGAAAACATTGCTTGCCGCAGAGGTGAAACCCGACGCGGTGTTTGCCGTATCGGACACGCTTGCCGCTGGGGCGATGCGTGCTATTTTCAATGCCGGATTACAGATCCCGCAGGATATCGCCGTCGTGGGCTTCGACGGTACGGAACTGGCAGAAATGGTTTCCCCACAGCTTTCGACCATTGAGCAGCCCTCGCGGGATATAGGCCGCAAAGCGGTAGGATTGCTGCTGAATAAAATAGAAAATCCTGACGCGCAGACGGAAAGGGTGATGATGGACTGGCGCTATATTTCACGCGCCAGTACCTGAGCGTTAGCGTTGAAACGCGCCTGACAGCGCGCGAATATCATTTCCGGTGGGTGACTGATGAATGCGCAAGCCAAATTCTTCGATCACGGCGAATATATGGTCGAAAATATCAGCCTGAATACTTTCATATTCCAGCCAGACCACCGTATTGGTAAAGGCATAAATTTCGATCGGTAAGCCGTGATCGTCTGGCGCAAGCTGGCGCACCATTAACGTCATATCTTTGCGAATCCGCGGATGATGACGCAAATATTCGTTCAGATAGGCGCGGAAGGTGCCAATATTCGTCATCCGACGGTGGTTTAATACCGATTCAGGCGCATCTAACTGTTGATTCCACTCGTCAATTTCCTGATGGCGCGTGGTCAAATACGGTTTCAGCAGGTGCGCTTTATGCAGCCGCTGACGCTCATCCTCATCAAGAAAATGAATGCTGGTGGCATCAATGCTGATGCTGCGTTTAATGCGTCGCCCACCGGAAGCCGACATCCCACTCCAGTTTTTAAAAGAGTCCGATACCAGTGACCAGGTTGGGATAGTGGTGATGGTGTTATCCCAGTTGCGCACTTTTACGGTGGTTAAGCCAATATCAATCACCGCGCCATCTGCGCCGTATTTAGGCATTTCCAGCCAGTCACCCAACTTCAACATATCGTTGGCTGAAAGCTGTATTCCGGCCACCAGCCCGAGGATCGGATCTTTAAACACCAGCATTAACACGGCGGCCATGGCACCCAGACCGCTTATCAATATTGCCGGTGACTGACCAATCAGCAGGGAAATCATCAATATTCCGACGACAATAGCGCTGATGAGCTTGATGCCCTGAAATATGCCTTTTAGCGGCAATTGCGATGCGGCAGGGAATTTTTGCGACAGATTGAGAATGACGTCCAGCAGGGAAAACAAGGACAACAGGGCGTACATCATGATCCACAGCTGTGCGCAGGTTACTAATATTTCTGCTGCTTCACTGCCTTTCTGTAACCAGAGTGCGGCCTGTATATTGACAATGATACCCTGCAGGGTGAATGCCAGCCGATGAAATAACTTGTTCTGCGTGATGATTTGTAGCCACAGGCGGGAGCTGGCGTTGGCGCGCTTTTCAAATGCGCGTAATACCACCCAGTGCAAAATAACGTGAACAATAATGGCGGTGATAAAAATAATGCCAAAAATCATCACCAGTGAGGTGGTGTGATTTATTTCAATGCCGAGTTCTTCTACCTGAGATATCAATTCCTGCATAACGTCTCCTTAATAAACAGCGGTCTATGATGACCGCTGTGTAGAGCTTATGCAAATGCGGGGATTAAACTTCCGTCAGTGTTGTTTCCAGCGGCAGACGAGATTTTGGCAGCGCGGCGTTGAAATCTTCTACGCTGTGATGACCCACCGGGACCACAACTACGCTGGTGAAACCTTTTTCTTTCAGGCCAAATTCTGCATCCATCACCGCCGCATCGAAGCCTTCGATCGGCACCGCATCCAGACCCATCGCCGCCACGCCCAGCAGGAAGTTACCGACGTTCAGATACACCTGTTTTGCCATCCAGTGGTTGTCATCTTTCAGCTCTTTGCGATGCATGTCGGCAAAGAAGGTGCGGCCTTTGTGGTTTGCGGCTTTGGCTTCAGGGGTGGCGAAACGGCCATCGCGCTCTTCTTGATCCACCACGCGCTCCAGCCAGGCATCGTCCATCGCCGTTTTGGCGCAGAACACCACGACGTGGGAAGCATCCAGCATTTTACGTTCGTTGAATACAAAACCGCCGGCTGCGGATTTCGCCACGCGCGCTTTACCTTCGTCAGTGCTGGCAACGATAAAGTGCCACGGCTGAGAGTTGGTGCTGGACGGACTAAACTGCAGCAGCGTTTTTAATTTTTCGGCCTGCTCAGCGGTCAGTTTTTTATTCGGATCGAATGCCTTAGTGGAGTAACGTTTTAAGGCGACAGAAACAATATCCATAACTACTCCTGGTGATTTTTCATACCCTGCGGGTGCGTTTTGTTTCAGCAGGGTACAGGGTTAGCAAGAAAAAGATAAGACAGGAAAATGCAAAAACACTTATCGGAGTTAACGATAAATCAACCTGGACGCAGGCGTTTTTGATCCCGCTTCGCCAGGCCGTCTACGACGCGATGCCATGAATCATTTACCAACTCCGTCAGTAATGACTCGGTAATGTCGTCGCCTGGGTAGACCGATATCCAGTGCTTTTTATTCATGTGATAGCCGGGTTCAATGCTGGGGTAGATCTGCTGATTTAACAGTGACTTTTGCGGATCGGCTTTCAGGTTAACCAGCGGGCGTCCGCGAAGCTCTGAGACCAGCATAAAAATTTTGCCGCCGACTTTGAAGACATCGTATTCCGGGCCGAATGGCCAGCAGTGCTCGGTAAAAGGCAGTTCGAGCGCAAGGCGCTTTGCACAGGCATGTAAAGTCTGGCCGTCCATTATTTTTCCTCACGGGTGAGTGCGCGCCACATCGCCTCAAATCCCATCGAAATATATTCTTTTGCGCGAGCCGCGTCGCGGGCGGCGAACTCCATGGTGGTCTCTGCCAGAGAAAGAAACGGCGCGTCGCCAAAGGCGCGATACTCGTCAGACATAAACTCAGGTCGTACGGAGCGATGACAAAGATCGCGCAGTTCCGGGAACATATCGTCAGCCTGCTGTTCCGTTTCTTTACTGATTTTCTTGCTGACGGCCAACTGACGAATCGTGCGATGCCCGCAGGTATGGTTCAGGCCCCAGCTAATGTAGCTGTTCCAGATGTAGTGAGTCATGGTTTTGGCATCGGTCACCGATCGATCCAAATTTGCCATCATCGACTGACAAAGGTCTTGCTTCAAAAAGAGGTAAAGCTCGTTGATCAAATCATCTTTGGTCGCGAAATAGCGAAACAACGTCCCCTCCGCAACCCCTGCATTGCGGGCTATCACGGCGGTAGATGCCGCAATGCCTGATTGTGCAAATGCTGTGGTTGCAGCTTCCAGTAATGCCAGTTTTTTGTCTTCACTCTTCGGACGAGCCACTACACTTTACCCTTAAGTCTGTAAAAAACATGATTGAATCACGGCCTTTGCAGCACCGCAACGGCGAATGTCAAAGATTGAAAATCATCTTGACGGCGAACTTTCGATTTCTATAATGAGTGCTTACTCACTCATAATCAAGAGTCAGTCGCGCAAACCAGCGGAAAGGGGCGCGTTTAAGGTCAGGATATGAAGCGTCTCACAGTTTGTGTGGTTGTTATTATGCTAATTGCCGCAGCTGCAAGTTTACCGTTTGTACTCAATGCCGGGTTTGGTCAGGCTCCGCAAGGGGCACAACTGAGTTTGGTTGAACAGTCACCTCACTATCGTGATGGACAGTTTCATAACCAGGTGCCGACACCGGGCTATACCGGCAACAAAGGCATGCTGGCGGCCTGGTGGGAATTTCTGGTCGCTAAGCGTGATAATGCGCGCCCGGCGCAGCCGTTACCGCTGGTGGCAACCGATCTCGCCGGACTTTCGCCACAGCAGGATACTCTGGTCTGACTGGGCCACTCCTCATGGTATTTGCAGCTGGCGGGTCAACGTATCCTGATTGATCCGGTATTTAGCAATTATGCCGCACCGTTTTCATTCCTGAACAAAGCCTTTGCCGGGGATTATCCGTGGACTGCGCAGACGATGCCGGAGATCGATCTGCTCATTATCTCGCACGATCACTATGACCATCTGGATCTCGCCACTATCAAGGCGTTAATGCCGAAAATTAAGCGAGTGATTACGCCGCTCGGCGTAGGGTCGCATCTGCGTTACTGGGGGATGCGCAGCGAGATAATCGAAGAGCGGGACTGGAATCAGTCCGTCAGAGTGACGGATTCGCTGATCGTTCATGTGCTGCCTGCTCGTCATTTTTCGGGGCGCGGTATCAAGCGCAACCAGACGCTATGGGCGAGCTTTATGTTCGAAACGCCGGAGCAGAACGTTTATTACAGCGGAGATTCCGGCTATGGACCGCATTTTAAAGCCATCGGTGAGCAGTTTGGCTCGGTTGATTTGGCGATTATGGAGAACGGTCAATATGACCAGGACTGGAAGTTTATTCACATGATGCCAGAAGAGACGGCGCAGGCCGCGGCCGATCTGCATGCGAAAGCCGTGTTGCCAGGGCATGCCGGCCGTTTCGTTCTGGCGAAACATACCTGGGATGATCCCTACAAACGACTGGCGCTTGCCAGCCGTCGTCAGGATTACCGACTACTGACGCCAATGCTGGGTGAACCGGTAATTCTGTCCGAACCGGACCAACCGTTTACGGCCTGGTGGCAACAGGCGACTCAATGAATACAGGGGAGAGCATGATGACGATTTCTGCTCAGGTCATTGATACGATTGTTGAATGGATTGATGATAATTTGAATCAGCCATTGCGCATTGATGATATTGCACGCCATGCGGGATATTCCAAATGGCACCTGCAGCGTCTTTTTATGCAGTACAAAGGTGAAAGCCTCGGGCGCTACATCCGCGAGCGTAAGCTGCTACTGGCGGCGCGCGATCTACGCGATACCGACCAGAAAGTGTATGACATCTGTTTGAAATACGGATTCGATTCGCAGCAGACCTTTACGCGAATTTTCACCCGTACGTTCAGCCAGCCGCCGGGCGCGTATCGCAAAGAAAATCATAGCCGAACGCATTAACGGCAAAGGGTTCTCGCGGGTCTAATCCGCCAGCGAGAACCAGCGCCGCCAGATAAAACGCAGTACAAAATATTCAATCACCCCCAGCAGTAAAAACCACAGACAAAACAGCAAAGTATAAAATTGGTTGAGATCCATTAGATGAAAGGTGGCGACGAGTTTTTGCGCCAGCACAATGCCCAGTGAGGGGGCGGGCAGCAGCAGGCAAGACAAAAAAGCCAGCAGCAGGATCCCTGCGGCGGTCATCAGTGATTCAAGCGGGTGTTTCATGGCATTGTTAAACTTGAGTTAAAAAGCCATTGTCAGGGATCTCTGTGGGCAACGCAAACGCCACGCTTACAGCCCGGCCCAAATCTCACAATGTTTTTTCACCAGACCGCTTAGTGATCCGCCGTCGGCGACGAAATCACGCATGCTCTGCGCTTCATCATGACCATTTTTAACCTGCAGACGTAAGGATTTAATCGCGCTGGTCGCGCCCACTTTGTCCGCAGAAGCGGCGACATTCTCCAGTAGCCGTAGCGTGTCATCTGACAGGCGGTGCCCATCGCCAGTATTGACGTCGGTGATGATTCCCGCCATGCCAAAGCGGCAGGCCTGAAAACGGTTAAATTTATACAGCAGGTAATCACGCTCCTGGTGCTTGAATGGCCGTTTAGTGAGCAACCAGTGGGCGGTAGCCTGAATAAGTCCCGCCATATTGACTGCGTGTTCAAGGGTTAGCGGAGTGTCCATGACGCGAACCTCTACCGTACCAAAGTGCGGGCTGGGGCGGATATCCCAGTGTAAATCTTTAATGCTATCAATCATGCTGGTGTAAGCCAGTCGACGAAATAACCCCTCAAATTCCTGCCAGTTATTCACCCACGGCATCGGGCCATTATCGGGAAATCCAGAGAAAATATTCAGCCGCGCGCAGGCAAACCGCGTGTCGGACGTTTGCATATAAGGTGAGGCGGCAGAGAGCGCAATAAAATGGGGAACAAATCGCGACAGGCCGTGCAGGAGGTAAATAGCATCATCGCCGTTTGCGCAGCCGATATGCACATGTTGGCCGAATACCGTCGCCTGCTGAATAAGATAGCCAAAATTTTCCAGGTTGCGCCGATAGCGTTCGTCATCGCAGACTTCCTGACGTTGCCATTTTTGAAACGGATGCGTACCGCCGCCACAGATGGCGAGGTGATGCTCGGCAGCAACCCGTGAGATTATCTGCTGCATGGCGGATAATTCAGCACTCGCCTGGTCGATATTGCGACAAACCCCGGTCGCCATCTCCAGCATACTTTCAGTGATATCGTGCTTTACTTCTCCGGCGGTGAGCTGCGGCTTTACGGCGTCAATCAGTCGGGAAGAGTCCTGGCTCAGGTCGTAGCCCGGAGGATTGACCACCTGCATTTCCAGTTCAATGCCTAACGTAAAAGGGTCTGAAACATGAAAATCGGGTAGGGACATAGTGTTCTCTTCAGCGTTGATTTTTAATCAGTATAGACGCGTCATCTTGCAAGCTGCATATAGAAGGGCCGCTGATTTTCTGTTCGTTGTCAGAAATCCCCCCGCGATGCTTTGAAGGCGAAATGGCCGGTGTTATAACTATTTTTTACTTCGCAACAGGGGTTGAATCGTGCCGGAAATTAATCTTTATGGACAGACCGTCGGCGATATTGTGCCTGACTGGAATGGTGCCGCCGTACTGCCGCGGGAAGAACTTGCAGGGCAATATTGTCGACTGGTTCCCCTGGATGCCGACAGCCATGCCGCCGATCTGTTTGATGCTTACGCGCAGGCGCCAGACGATCGCGACTGGACCTGGCTTGCAAGTTCTCGCCCCATGAGCGTTGAGGCCACAGCTTGCTGGGTAGAGGGCAAATCCACGGATGCCTCTCTGGTTCCCTATGCTGTCATTGAACAGGGTTCCGGTCGTGCGGTGGGACTGGTGTGCTTTATGGCGATCGAACGGGAGCATGGTTCGGTTGAAATTGGTCATGTAACCTGGTCACCGCGCATGAAAAATACGGTACTCGGCACCGAAAGCATCTGGCTGTTGCTGCGCCAGGCGTTTGCGTTGGGCTATCGTCGCGTGGAGTGGAAATGTGACTCTCTGAACACGGCTTCCCGTCGGGCGGCGGAGCGCCTTGGGTTTATCTTCGAAGGACGTTTTCGCCAGAAGATTGTGCGCAAGGGGCGTAATCGCGACAGCGACTGGTTATCGATGATTGATAGTGAATGGCCCCAGTGCGACGCTGTTTTGCAGCGCTGGCTGGCTGCCGACAACTTCGATGAAAAAGGGCAGCAACGCCGATCGCTGGCGGCGTGTCAACATGCATATTGCGTTTTCCCTAACCACTCAGAGAGAAAAGGCTCGTGAGCATGATGCCGGGCTAGCGCACAGGGTGATGATGTTTTCTTCACGCTGAAACCAGCTAATGTTAACGCTCAGTCCGGCGAGGCCTTGCGAAAATGACGGCATGATTTGTAATGTTAATTGTTGAGTCGTGAGTGCGGTGATTTTTGCGCTGGTGAAACCTGGTAGCCCCGATGCCTGAATTGAAAACGCCTTATACAGGCTCTCCTTTGCGCTGAATACCAGGGTTAAGGCGAGCGGAAAGGGCAGGCAGGCATGCTGCAAAATCTGATGTTCGTGGTTATCAATAATGCCATCAGCCAGCTCAACTGCGGTTTGTGGTGTAAAAATAGCTTCTATATCTAGCCCAATGGGATGAGTTGATACGACCGCCAGCGCCGTTGTTGCGCTGTGGCTGATGCTGCCAAACAGATCCTGCGGCCACAATGGTTGGCGTTGCACACCGATGCCGGGCACGGTTTTGTGGCCAAATTCACGCAGTGCGTGGACTGCAGCAATACGCCCCGCTAAGTGCTCAGCTTTACGCTTACGCCCACTGGAGTGGAGCTGAGTGTGGTGGGGGAGCCAGAGCAGGTCGTGCTCATGGAAAGTGTCGGGATCAAATTCGACAATGTGCAGCGTATGATCTGCGAAAGGGAGCGGGATGTGCGTTGTGTGCATGATTTCTTACGGTTTCCCTCTCCCCGCAGCGAGGAGAGGGAAAAACGTTATCAGAAGTGTGTGTTAACGCTCATGAACCACGTCCGGCCCGGTTCGTTATAGGTGTGCGCGCCTGCGCCCGCCATATAGTTCCCGGTCACGATATCGCCCGTGGTCTGGGCATTCCCTTCACGCCACAGACGTTTGTCAAAGACGTTATCCACGCCGCCGGTCAGGCTGACGTTTTTCGTCACATCCCAGGTCGCACTCAGGCCTACGATGCTGTATGGGCTGACTTCACTGGCCGAGCTACCGGTAACGGGTTTACCCTGGTAATCGTATTTTTTCGGCTGCTGTTTGCCGTACCAAGTGAAGGTGGATTGCAATGACAGATCTTCACGTGCCTGCCAGCTCAGGGTCGAGTTCAGCGTGTATTCAGGAATAATCGACAGACGCTCGCCGGTCTCTTTATTCTTACTTTGCAGCATGTAGGTGATGTTGTTAGTCCAGTTAACGGTTTCGCTAACCGGCACGTTCAACGTCCCTTCCAGACCTTCAACTACCGCTTTTGGAATGTTTTCCCACTGATAGATATCGGTATAAGTCGTTTTCCCTTTGTTGGTGATAGACGTTCTGTCGAACGGGACCGTACCTGCTTCAATCTTGTTACGGTAATCGTTGCGGAACCAGGTTACCCCAGCCAGCCAGCCGTCGCGTTTGAACTCCAGACCAATCTCTTTGTTGATACTGGTTTCGGCCTTCAGATCATCGTTGCCCATCATGTAGCAACCAATACCGGTCGCGGAGCCGGTGGCGTAGCAACCCTGACCTTTACTGTACAGAATGTAGTTCGGGTTGAGCTGATACAGGCTTGGCGCTTTATAGGCGCGCGCAATCCCCATCTTCAGGGTGAAATCATCGCCCAGACCTTGGGACAGGTTCAGGGACGGACTCCAGTTATCGCCCACAATGCTGTGATGATCGAAACGCAAACCTGGCGTCAGCATGGTGCTGTCGGTCAGTTCCATGTTGTTTTCAGCAAACAGAGAGAAAATCTCTGCGTCTGAGTACGGGCTGCGGTTGGTGCTGCTGGACCCTGGAATATCACCGCCCATAAAGGTCTGCGAATTGGACAACATGTCCTTCATGCGCTGCTGGTTCCATTCAGTACCGAGCGTCAGATTTTGGTTAACCAGCAGATCTAACGGAATGCTGATTACACTGTGCAGCATGACGTCACTCAGGTCGGCGTCGAGGTATTTTTGTGACGCATTCGGGTCGAAAATCCCTTCGGTACCCCCCGCCAGGCCCTCCGGCGTACGGGAGTTACGCGTATGTTCATACTGCACCCAGTTACTGGTAGTGACGCCGTTATCCCAGCCGCCGTTCCAGGTCAGAGAGTAGTTCTGGCGGTAAAGACGGTTGGTCTCTTTCCCGTAGTTATCTTTCACCAGTTGGTTGGTGTTGGTGTTTTGGGTGTCGCCCGCATACAGGTTGCCCTGACGGCTATAGCCAGCTTCCAGTTCCAGTGACTGGAGCGGGGCGAAATCCCAGCGAACCACGCCGTTAATGTCTTTGTTGATCACCCCTTCACGACCAGCCGGTAAAGTATTTGAATACGTGCCGGTACGTTCTGACTGATGACCCTGGTTGATATCCCACGCGTCGGCCTGGGTTTTATCGAGATTACCGTACAAACGGAAGCTGAAATCCCCACCCAGCGGACCGTTCAGGCTAAAGTTGGTGCGTTTGGTCGAACCTTCGTCTTTATGCTCCGGGGCGTTGAAATAGGTATCCCAGGAGCCGTGCCATTCGTTGCTGCCTTTTTTGGTGATGATATTCACCACGCCGCCAGCCGCACCGTTGCCATAGCGTGCCGCGGCAGGACCACGCAGCACTTCAATACGTTCGATCATTTCTGGTGGCACCCAGGCGGTATCGCCGCGGGTATCACGCTCGCCGCGCCAGCCCTGACGCACAGAGTTACGGCTGGTTACCGGTTTGCCGTCGATCAGAATCAGGGTGTTTTCCGGCCCCATGCCGCGAATATCGATTTGGCGGTTGTTGCCGCGTTGACCGCTGGTTGAGTTACCGGTCAGGTTGACGCCTGGCATGGTACGGATGATTTCCGACACATCGCGAGCGGGAGGATTCTTACGAATTTCATCAGCGGTAATGGTTGAAACGCCCGGTGCCTGCAGGTTCTGCTGGGCGGCGGTAACCACGATGGTGTCTTCATGAGAGACAGCGGCGCTATCGGTTTGATCTTCTGCCATCGCTGGCAGGGCTACCCCGTAAATCCCTAAATTGACCAATAAGGCCAGTGAATGAATCTTGTTGTTCATTGTATGTCCTGCTGTTCTTTTAGCCACGAGTACCAATGTGCCGTGGTGCGGCATTTGGTCTGATGTCGCCCGCATCCGCGTAAACCCTCCATTCCAGAAAAAGTACGCAGCGCCAGGCCGGTTTATAAGTGGTGAAAAACTGTGCGCGCTTCCCACAGCGCGACAATACGCTATTGCAAATGCAAATAGTTATCAATAATATTATCAATATATTTCACGCTAGATCATAAAATTCGACAATAAACATGGGGTTATGGCGGTGACGACGTTAAAGATGGGAAGCGAGGCGTGGTGGCAGTCAAAAAAAGGCCCGGAGTGGGAGCGTGAAGACAACGGAAATTATCGGGTAACCTTCTGGTGGCGCGACCCGCAGGGAACGGAAAAAGAGTCAGCCATTCATCGCGTATGGGTCTATATCACCGGCGTCACCGACCACCATCAAAATGCCACCCCGCAGTCGATGCAACGCATTGACGGAACAAATGTTTGGTGCTGGAGTGTTTCCCTCAGCGCCAACTGGCGCGGCAGTTACTGTTTTATCCCAACAGTACGAAATGATATTTTTGCCGCGCAGACGCCGGGCGAAGCCCCTGACCGAACCGTGCTGCGTGAAGGCTGGCGGCAATTGTTGCCGCAGGCTATTGCCGATCCCCTCAATCCGCAGAGCTGGCAGGGCGGTCGTGGCCATGCGGTGTCTGCGCTGGAAATGCCTGATGCACCCGTACAACCGGGATGGGATCGACCTGAAAACCCCGACTCGCCCGCAGTTTGCCTGCAATGGCGTAGCGCCAGACTCGGCAATACACGCCGCGTGTGGGTGTTTACCACTGGTGAAGCCCAACCGGAAGCGCGTCCGCTGGCCATCCTGCTGGACGGACAGTTTTGGGCACAGAGTATGCCGGTCTGGCCTGCGCTGACTTCACTCACCCATCGCGGACACCTCCCGCCCGCCGTTTATCTCCTGATTGATACCATCGACACGGCTCACCGCAGCCGCGAATTGCCGTGTAATGCGGATTTTTGGTTGGCGGTACAGCAGGAGTTATTGCCGCTGGTGAAGACCACGACCGCGTTCAGTGACGACCCGCAGCGTACCGTCGTCGCCGGGCAAAGTTTTGGCGGGCTGTCATCGCTGTATGCCGGGCTGAACTGGCCCGCGCGCTTTGGCTGTGTGCTCAGCCAGTCGGGCTCTTATTGGTGGCCGCATCGTGGTGGTCATCAGGATGGGGCGATCGTTGAGCAACTGAAGAGCGGAAAGATAAGCGCCCAGGGGCTGCGTATTGTGCTGGAAGCCGGGATCCGCGAGCCCATTATTTATCGCGCAAATCAGGCGCTATATGCCCAGTTACCTTCTGCACCACAGTCTATTTTCTGGCGTCAGGTTGATGGTGGACACGATGCGCTTTGCTGGCGCGGCGGACTGATGCAAGGGCTGATCACGCTCTGGCAACCGCTTACCGACACGATTTAACCGGACGATGTTCCACGACAGGAGTTGAGTATGGAATTCAGTAACCCCTTCGATAATCCGCAGGGCCAGTTTTACATTCTGCAAAATCCCCAACGTCAGTTTAGCCTTTGGCCGCAGCAATGCTCACTTCCTGCTGGCTGGACGGTCGCGTGCGAACCCCAATCACAGGAAGCCTGCCAGCAATGGCTGGATGCCAACTGGACCAAGCTAACGCCAGCGAACTACGTCGATGTGCAGGAGGCTCCATGACTCAACGTTTACCGTTAGTTGCGGCTCAGCCGGGGATCTGGATGGCGGAAAAACTCTCCACATTGCCCTCAGCGTGGAGCGTGGCGCACTACGTAGAATTAACCGGCGAACTGGACGCACCGTTGCTGGCGAAAGCGGTAGTGGCGGGTCTGCAGCAGGCCGATACTCTAAGGATGCGGTTTAGCGAAGATAACGGCGAGGTCTGGCAATGGGTAGACTCTGCGCTTGCCTTTGCGCCACCAGAAATTATCGATCTGCGCGAAAAATCCGATCCGCATGCGGCAGCGCGCGCCTTGATGCAGGCTGACCTGCAGCAGGACATCCGTGCTGATGGCACTAAGCCGCTGGTTTTTCACCTGCTCATTCAGGTGGGAGAAAAGCGTTGGTATTGGTATCAGCGTTACCATCATCTGCTGGTTGATGGCTTCAGTTTCCCGGCCATTACCCGCCAGATAGCCGCGATTTATCGCGCATGGCTGCATGGCGAGTCCACGCCGGAATCACCTTTTACGCCATTTTCTGAGGTGGTGGAAGAGTATCAACAGTATCGGCAAAGCGATGCCTGGCAACGCGACGGCGCCTTCTGGACCGAGCAGCGAAAGCAACTCCCACCTCCGGCTTCGCTGTCTAACAAAACCCTGCCAGGGCGGTCGGCCAGCGCGGGTATTATTCGTCTGAAGTTAACCGCGCCTGAAGGGGAGTTTCGCCGGCTTGCGGCACGTATGCCAGACGTTCAGCGTGCGGATCTGGCCCTTGCGCTGGTGGCGCTGTGGCTCGGACGTTTATGCAGCCGAATGGAATATGCCGCCGGGTTTATCTTTATGCGGCGTATGGGGTCGGCGGCGCTCACGTCCACCGGACCGGTTTTAAACGTCCTGCCATTTGGCGTGCAGTTGAATGCGGCAGAAAGCTTGCCTGCACTTGCCCAACGACTGGCCGCACAGTTGAAGAAAATGCGCCGACATCAGCGATATGATGCTGAGCAAATTGTTCGCGACAGCGGGCGCGCAGCCGGTGCCGAACCGCTGTTTGGCCCGGTACTGAACGTGAAAATATTCGACTATCAGCTGAATATTCCTGGCGTTCAGGCGCAAACCCATACGTTGGCGACAGGCCCGGTGAACGATCTGGAGCTGGCGCTGTTCCCGGATGAAAACGGCGGGCTGAGTATTGAAATCCTGGCCAATAAACAGCGCTACGATGCCGCGACGCTGGCGCAACATGCATCACGTTTAACCGCGCTTATCGCGCAGTTTGCCGACAATCCGTCGCTATGCTGCGGCGATGCCGGGATGCTGTTGCCGACAGAACATGAGCGGCTGGCGAAGATTAACGACACGACCGTGGCGATCCCGTCCACCACGCTGAGCGCGCTGGTGGCACAGCAGGCCGATAAAACGCCGGATGCCCCGGCGCTCGCTGATGCCCGCTATCAGTTTAGCTATCGTGAAATGCGCCAACAGGTTGTGGCGCTGGCGCGCCGCCTGCGCGAACGTGGCGTACAGCCTGGTGACAGCGTTGCCGTGGCATTACCGCGTTCCGTGTTCCTCACGCTGGCGCTGCACGGTATTGTTGAGGCGGGAGCCGCCTGGCTGCCATTGGATACCGGATACCCGGACGATCGCCTGCGGATGATGCTCGAAGACGCGAAGCCAAAATTGTTGATCGCGACCGAAGAGCAACTGGCGCGCTTTAGCGATATTCCGGAGCTGGAAAGTCTGTGCTACAACGCGCCGCTGCCAGAAGAGGATGCTGCACCGCTGGCGCTATCTCAACCTAATCATACGGCCTATATTATTTTTACTTCCGGTTCTACCGGCAGACCAAAAGGGGTGATGGTTGGGCAAACAGCCATCGTTAACCGTTTGCTGTGGATGCAAAATCACTATCCTCTGACCGCGGATGATGTGGTGGCGCAAAAAACGCCGTGCAGTTTTGACGTCTCGGTATGGGAGTTTTTCTGGCCGTTTATTGCCGGGGCTAAACTGGTCATGGCAGAACCCGAAGCGCACCGCGATCCGCTGGCGATGCAGCAGTTCTTTGCGCAGTCAGGGGTGACGACCACGCACTTTGTTCCCTCTATGCTGGCCGCTTTTGTTGCTTCACTGACGCCGGAAACCGCGCGGGAGAGCTGTGCCTCGCTGAAACGGGTATTCTGCAGCGGCGAAGCCTTACCTGCAGATTTATGCCGCGAATGGGAACAGTTGACTCATGCGCCACTGCACAATTTATACGGGCCAACGGAAGCGGCGGTCGATGTGAGCTGGTATCCGGCCTGGGGGGACGATCTCGCTGCCGTAACGGGCAATAGCGTGCCGATTGGCTATCCGGTATGGAATACCGGTTTACGGATCCTGGACGCCATGATGCGCCCGGTGCCTTTTGGCGTGGCAGGTGATCTCTATCTGACGGGGATCCAACTGGCGCAAGGATACCTGGGGCGAGCGGATCTAACCGCGAGCCGCTTTATCGCCGATCCGTTTAACCCTGGTGAACGCATGTACCGTACCGGGGATGTGGCGCGCTGGCTGGAGAATGGCGCAGTGGAATACCTCGGGCGCAGCGATGACCAGCTTAAAATTCGCGGACAGCGCATTGAGCTCGGTGAGATTGATCGGGTGATGCAGCAGCTGCCAGATGTCGAACATGCCGTAGCCCACGCCTGCGTATTCAACCAGGCGGCGGCGACAGGCGGCGATGCACGACAGTTGGTGGGGTATCTGGTGTCGCAATCGGGGTTACCGCTGGATACGTCTGCATTGCGGGAAACTCTGCGTGAAAAACTGCCTGCGCATATGGTGCCGACGGTATTGTTGCAACTGGCGGAGCTGCCGCTGAGTGCAAACGGTAAACTGGATCGTAAAGCGCTGCCGATGCCGCAGTTGACGTCGCGTACGTCAGGACGTGCGCCGCGAGCAGGGACTGAAACCGCCATCGCGCAGTCTTTTGCGGCTTTGCTGGATTGCGAGGTTAATGACGTAGAGGCTGACTTCTTTGCGCTTGGCGGACATTCGCTGCTGGCGATGAAGCTGGCAGCGCAGTTGAGCCGGATTTTTGAGCGTCAGGTAACGCCTGGGCAAATAATGGTGGCTTCTACTGTTGAACAACTGAGTGCACTGCTGGAGAGCAATGATGATGAACAGTCGCAGCGTCTGGGATTCGAGACGCTGCTGCCGCTGCGTGAAAGTCATGGCCCAACGCTGTTTTGCTTCCATCCGGCGTCGGGTTTCGCCTGGCAGTTTAGTGTGCTGTCGCGTTACCTCAGCCCGCAGTGGTCGATTATTGGCATTCAGTCGCCGCGACCGGATGGCCCTATGCAGACGGCGGAAAACCTTGATGCGGTATGCGAACATCACCTGGCAACGCTGCTCAGCCAGCAGCCTCATGGTCCCTATTATTTATTAGGCTACTCGCTGGGGGGGACGTTGGCGCAGGGAATCGCCGCACGCTTACATGCCAGAGGAGAGACAGTTGCATTCCTGGGGCTGCTGGATACCTGGCCGCCGGAAACGCAAAACTGGCAGGAAAAGGAGGCTAATGGGTTGGATCCCGCGGTACTGGCCGAGATCGAGCGTGAACGTGAAGCGTTTCTGGCAGCGCAGCAGGGGAATGCGTCAGAGGCCTTATTTAATGCTATCGAAGGTAACTACGCCGATGCGGTTCGCCTGCTCACCACGGCACACAGCGTGCCGTTTGCTGGTCACGCCACGCTGTTCGTTGCTGAGCGCACCTTAGTGCCGGGGGTCAGTCCTGAACGCAGTTGGTCACCGTGGATATCCAGTCTGGATGTATATCGTCAGGACTGCGCGCATGTCGATATCATAACCCCTGAAGCGTTTGAGAAGATTGGGCCTGTCATGCGTGACCTGCTCCAAAATATCCAATAAACGTCATCGGGTCAGCGTGTTAAACGCTGACCCGTGTAGTCATCCCTATAGAGATGACTGGGTATGAATTTTCGGTGTACGCCCAAGCGGCACCACTAACGGCGTTCCGGCAACCGGATCGTCGATAATCATACAGCGCAGACCATAGATTTTTTCAATAAGCTGCGCGGTGACGATCTCCTTCGGCGCACCCTCGGCAACAATTTTTCCGTCACGCAGCGCAATCAGATGCGTTGCATAGCGACACGCCTGATTAAGATCGTGCAGAACGGCGGCCAGCGTATACCCTTTCTCCCGGTTTAGCTCACTCAGCAGCTCCAGCAGATCGATCTGATGGCTGATATCCAGCCAGGTGGTAGGTTCGTCGAGCAGCATAATCGACGTTTCCTGCGCCAGCACCATCGCAATCCATGCGCGCTGGCGTTGTCCACCGGAAAGGGTATCCACACTTTGTGACGCAAGATGAGTGATTCCCGTCGCCTGCATTGCGTTTGAGACCGCGATTTCATCCTCATTTCGCCAGCGGGTAAACAATGGCTGATGCGGGTAGCGCCCACGGGCAACCAGCTCCTGTACCGTAATATCACCCGGCGTGGTGGCGTTCTGCGCCAACAAACCTATTCTGCGAGCAACCTCTTTGCTGGCATAGTGCTGGATATGCTCGCCGTCGAGCCAGACCTTACCGTGCGCGGGCGTCATCAGACGACTAAGCGTGCGCAGTAGCGTTGATTTTCCGCAGCCGTTTGGCCCGATAATTGCGGTGAAGTGACCGTCTGGAATCGACACATTGAGGTTTTCCGCTACGGTAAATTTGCCATAACCCAGCGTTAACTGGTCGCCACGCAAACGGGCTACTGATTCGATCATTTTTTGCGGGACTCCTGAATTAACAAGACGATAAGATAAATACCGCCGAGGCTTACGGTGACAACGCCCACCGGAAGCTGATAAGGCATAAACAGCTGTTGGGCGCATAAATCCGCCATCAACAGCAGCAACGCGCCACACAGCGCCGACAGGGTTAATCCCCAGCGCGATGTGCCGCTAATCCGCCGCGCGATATGTGGGGCGACAAGGGCAATAAACGAGATAGGGCCAGCCAGTGCGGTGGCGGCAGCGGTCAGTACAACCGCAACCAGCATCATCATCAGGCGTGAGCGCTCTACGCTGACGCCAAGCGCACAGGCGCTGTCATCACCCATTTCCAGTAAACGCATCCGGCGCACCAGCAGCGTGGCGCACACCAGCATAAGGATAATCAGTGGGGCAGAAGGCCAGGTTTTGGCCCAGGTCAGGCCATTGAGCGATCCGGCGTTCCACAGTCCGGCGGTCAGCGCGGTTTCTAATGATGCCTTCAGCAGTAGCCAGGTGTAGAACGCAACCAGCATGGCGCGTATGCCGATCCCAATAATAATCAGCCGAAAGGTGTCGATACCATTGCGCCAGGCGAGCGCCCAGACCACCAGAGACGTCAGGACCCCGCCAACCATGGCCGCAAGCGCGATAGCGGTGAGATGCTGTCCGAACAGCACCATTGCCACCAGCACACCGCTCCAGGCACCGGTATTGAAACCCATCACATCCGGGCTGCCCAGCGGGTTGCGCATCAGCGACTGGAATATTGCACCGCTCACGCCGAGCGCCGCGCCAATCAATAGCGCCATCAGCACGCGTGGCAAACGCCATTCGGTCACCACCAGCGTAATACTGCGCGGCGCATCGCCAAGCAGAGCGGCAATAATTTGCTGGGTTTCCAGCGTCACGACGCCGCTACGCAGGCTCCACAAGCCAACGGCGAGACAACCTACAACCAGCAGCAGGCTGCTGACTATCAGGCGGCGGGAGAGGTGCATCATGCGCCACCCCCGCGCGGTTTCCGGCGTACCAGAAAGATAAGCACCGGCGCGCCGATAAATGCGCTGACCACTGAAACGCGCAGTTCACCGGGGACAATCAGGCGACCGATGATATCGGCAATTAACAACAGAGAGGGGGTTGCCAGCAGGGTAACGGGCAGCGACCAACGGTGATCTGCCCCCACCAGCCAGCGCGCCATATGCGGCATCATCAGGCCGATAAAGGCGATAGGGCCGACAATCGCGGTCGCACTGCCGCACAGTACGGTAATCACCAGCAGGCCAATAAACTGCGTGCGAGCGACTTTGCTGCCAAGCGCGGTGGCGGTGTCGCTCCCGAGGCTCAGGCTATTCAGGGCGCGGCTAAGGAACAACGCGACAGCCGCGGCAATCAGTACCGGCACCAGGACGACCTTCAGCGTTTGCAGGCTGCGGATATCCAATGAACCGGCCTGCCAGAAACGCAACTGATCGTAGACATCCGGGTTGAGCAGGGCGATTCCGGTGGATAATCCTTCCAGCACCGCGCCCAGCGCAACGCCCGCCAGCGTCAGGCGTACCGGGCTTAACTGCCCGCCGCCCTGGCTGCCGGTAAAGGCCACTATAAGCGACGCGACCAGCGCCCCGGAAAAGGCCATCAGCAGTTGCTCTTGCGCAGAGGAAAAACCGAACAGCGCGGCTCCCAGCACAATAGCGAAGCTGGCACCGGAGTTAACGCCCAGAATGCCGGGATCGGCGAGAGGGTTACGCGTGAGCGTTTGCATTAATGCACCAGCCAGACCCAGCGCCCCACCGGCGAGCAGCCCCGCCAGCGTGCGCGGCAGTCGCGCGTCCAGCACGATGGTGCAATCAGCGCTTTGACAACTGCCGGTAAGTGCATCCAGCACCACGGAGGCAGGTAGCGACTTGGCGCCAATAACCAGACTTAATACCGTGGTGAGAACAAGTAATAACAATAGTCCGGGCACGGCGAAGGCACGTGTCGCGGAAACAGAGCATGACATATCAACTTCCCTGATAATGATAGTAATTATCGTTATCGATCTTATTTGGATATGTTAGCATGTGCAGCCATCGAATGGATATTGAAAAAGTACCTGGTAAGGCTCTGTAATGAATCGACAATCCTGGCTGCTCAATCTCAGCCTGTTAAAGACCCACCCTGCATTTCGCGCCGTCTTCCTCGCCCGTTTTATTTCCATTGTCTCTCTGGGGCTACTCGGCGTGGCGGTTCCGGTACAGATCCAGATGATGACCCAGTCGACCTGGCAGGTAGGTTTGTCAGTGACGTTGACCGGCAGCGCAATGTTTATTGGTCTGATGGTGGGCGGGGTGCTGGCCGACCGCTATGAGCGTAAAAAAGTGATCCTGTTGGCTCGTGGAACCTGCGGAATCGGCTTTATTGGTCTGTGTCTGAATGCGCTGCTGCCCGAACCGTCGTTACTGGCGATTTATTTGCTTGGCTTATGGGACGGTTTCTTTGCCTCGCTGGGCGTGACCGCGTTGCTGGCGGCTACACCGGCGCTGGTTGGGCGGGAGAATTTGATGCAGGCCGGGGCGATTACCATGCTGACGGTACGCCTGGGTTCGGTTATTTCGCCGATGCTTGGCGGGGTATTGCTCGCGACCGGTGGCGTGGCGTGGAACTACGGTCTGGCGGCGGCGGGCACTTTCATTACCTTGCTGCCGTTGCTGAGCCTTCCCGCGCTGCCGCCTCCGCCGCAGCCGCGCGAGCATCCGCTAAAATCGCTGCTGGCAGCATTTCGCTTTCTGCTTGCCAGCCCGCTGATTGGCGGCATTGCGCTGCTTGGCGGTCTGTTGACTATGGCGAGCGCCGTGCGCGTGTTGTATCCCGCGTTGGCGATTAACTGGCAAATGTCGAGTGCGCAAATAGGTCTGCTGTATGCGGCCATTCCTCTTGGCGCGGCGGTGGGCGCGTTGACCAGCGGACAACTGGCGCACAGCGTTCGTCCGGGACTGATCATGCTGGTATCGACCGTGGCTTCGTTCCTGGCTATCGGTCTGTTTGGGTTGATGCCGGTCTGGGAGCTTGGCGTTGTCTGCCTGGCGCTGTTCGGCTGGCTGAGTGCGGTCAGCTCTTTGTTGCAGTACACCCTGTTACAGACGCAGACACCAGAAGCGATGCTCGGGCGAATTAACGGTTTGTGGACTGCGCAGAACGTTACAGGAGATGCGATCGGCGCGGCGCTGTTAGGGGGATTGGGGGCGATGATGACACCGGTTGCTTCGGCAAGCGTAAGTGGGTTTGGGCTGGTGATTGTCGGTCTGCTACTGCTGCTGTTGCTGGGAGAAGTGCGCCGATTCCGACAAATGCCTGTGAATGCCGGATAGCGTTGTCCTCTACGGTTTATAGGCCGGATAAGGCGTTAGCCGTATCCGGCGCTGGCGATTAAAAGAGTGCCGACAGACGTTGCAGCAGCAGGGTCGCGCTGTAGTAGTCGAGACGGAAGGTTTCCGTACCCAGGGCGTAAACACGTTTATTCTGCACGGCAGGCAGATGTGCCAGCAGCGGATTAGCATAAATGGCGTCGGCATCTTTGTTGTCGCCAGCGAACAGGAACAGCGCTTCGCCGTTCAGGCCAGCCGCCAGGTTCTCACCGCCAAGCTGGATGATATCGTGGCGTTTGCCCTGACTCTGGCTGGTGTGCAATCCGGCAGGCAGCGGTGCCAGGGTGAAACCTAACTGCTCCATCAGCTTGCCCTGCGCCGACTCAGGCGTCCACAGGTTGGCGCTGTGCGCTGCAGCGGTGTACACCAGCGCGCTGACCGGTTGCGGCGGCAGGGTAATACGCTGCTTTACCGCCTGCAGTTGCTTATCAAACTCGGCAATACGCGCAGCCGCCTGTTGCTCCTGACCGGTAATTTCACCTAACTGCGTCAGCAGAGACTGCCAGCTTTTGTCGTCGTAATTAATGATTAGCGTTGGCGCAATGGTGGACAGCTGATCGTATAGCGCGAGGGCTGAATCTCCCCCGGTGGCGCTGATCAGAATCAGATCCGGCATTTGCGCTGCCACGGCCTCAGCGCTCGGTTCGCCGATATACAGGCGGCTCAGTTTGCGCGCCTTTGCCACTTCGCTCCACTGGCGTAAAAAGCCCTGTGCATCGCCGATGCGATTGTTCGGCGTAGTAGCGCCGCTGGCGATGACCGGGGCATCAATTGCCAGCAGCGAGCCGGTGAGGGTGACGCTGGTGGAGACAATTCGCTGCGGCTTATGTTCCAGCGTATGCGTACCACGACTGTCGGTAACCTGACGCGGCCAGTCGGCGGCATAACCTGAAGAAATTCCTGAAATAGACAAACCTGCCAGTAAGAGCACGGTGCGGCAAAAAGAGGGGAGACTCACGAATCAGCATCCTGTTATCAGTATAAGTAATGCTTCTCATTTTCATTGTTAGTGGGCAAGGATGCAAGCCAAAGTCGCACATTGTGCTGCCACAAGAGTTGACATACCGCCGCTTTGCTTTTAGGTTAGCGACCGAAAATATAAATGATAATCATTATTAGAGCTTTTATCATTTTTGGAGGATGATATGGAAACGTCACTGGCCGAGGAAAAAACGCAGACTATGCCGACGCTCGCTCCCGACAGTTTTTTCTTTATGTCGCCGTACCGTAGTTTTACGACGTCAGGATGCTTCGCCCGCTATGCGGAACCGGCAATTGATGGCGATTCGCCAGACAGCCCTTTCCAACAAAAAATGCATGCACTGTTTGCTGATGCCAAAGCGCAGGGTATCGCTAACCCCATCATGGTCGGGGCGATTCCTTTTGACACCCGCCAGCCGTCATCGCTGTTTATTCCCCAGTCATGGCAGACGTTCTCCCGAACGGCGAAGCAGCAATCATCTCGTTACTTTAACGCGCATCAGTCGCTGAACGTTGTTGAACGTAAATCGATCCCGGAACAGAACTTCTTTGAAGATATGGTCGCTCGCGCGGCTGCGCTGACGGCAACCCCTGAAGTCGACAAAGTGGTGTTGTCACGCCTGATCGATATCACCGCTGATGCCAATATTGACAGCGGGGCGCTGCTGGAGCGCCTGGTGGCGCAAAATCCGGCGAGCTACAACTTTCACGTTCCCCTTGAAGACGGTGGCGTATTGATTGGCGCCAGTCCGGAACTGCTGTTACGCAAAGAAGGCGATCGTTTCAGCTCATTACCGCTGGCAGGCTCGGCACGACGTCAACCGGACGATGTGCTGGACCGGGAGGCGGGCATCCGCCTGCTGGCGTCCGAAAAGGATCGCCATGAGCACGAACTGGTGACGCAGGCCATGAAAAATGTCCTGCGCGATCGAAGCCGTGAACTGCAACTCCCTTCTTCTCCGCAACTGGTCACCACGCCTACGCTCTGGCACCTCGGCACGCCGTTTGAGGGTAAAGCCAACGCGCAAGAAAACGCCCTGACGCTCGCGTGCCTGCTGCATCCGACGCCTGCGCTGAGCGGCTTCCCGCATCAGGTTGCGCGCAAACTTATCGCCGAGCTGGAGCCGTTCGATCGCGAACTGTTCGGTGGCATTGTCGGCTGGTGTGATGCCCAAGGCAACGGCGAATGGGTGGTGACGATCCGTTGTGCGAAGCTGCTGCGTAATCAGGTACGTTTCTTTGCCGGTGCCGGGATTGTTCCGGCTTCGTCCCCGGTTGCGGAATGGCGTGAAACGGGAGCCAAACTCTCCACGATGTTGAATGTTTTTGGACTGCATTAAGAGCCTTATTGACCAGGCCTCTAAGGAGCGATAATGAGTATTCCTTTCACCCGTTGGCCGGAGGAGTTTGCCCGCCGCTATCGTGAAAAAGGTTACTGGCAGGATTTGCCGCTGACCGACATTCTGACCCGTCACGCCGACAGCGACCATACGGCGGTGATCGATGGCGAACGCCACCTGAGCTATCGCCAACTGAATCAGGCCACTGACAATCTCGCCTGCAGCCTGCGCCGTCAGGGGATCAAACCCGGCGAAACCGCGCTGGTGCAACTGGGCAACGTGGCTGAGTTGTATATCACTTTCTTTGCGCTGCTCAAGCTGGGTGTAGCCCCGGTGCTGGCATTATTCAGCCATCAGCGAAACGAACTTAACGCCTATGCCAAACAGATCGAACCTGCGCTGCTGATTGCCGATCGTCAGCATGCGTTGTTTAGCGGGGACGATTTTCTTAACGCTTTTGTGGCTGAACACAATTCAGTGCGCGTGGTGCAACTGCGCAATGATGAAGGCGAACACAATCTGCAAACGGCGATAAGCCAGCCTGCGACTAATTTTTCCGCCACGCCATCGCCTGCTGATGAGGTGGCCTATTTCCAGCTTTCAGGCGGGACTACCGGGACGCCAAAGCTGATTCCTCGTACCCATAACGATTACTACTACAGCGTGCGTCGCAGCAATGAGATTTGCCGCTTCACCGGGGAAACGCGTTATTTATGCGCGATCCCGGCGGCGCATAACTACGCGATGAGTTCGCCTGGCGCGTTGGGGGTATTCCTGGCTGGCGGCACCGTCGTGCTGGCGGCTGACCCGAGCGCCACCCTGTGCTTCCCTCTGATTGAACAGCATCAGGTTAACGTCACGGCGCTGGTGCCGCCAGCGGTGAGCCTGTGGCTGCAGGCAGTTGCGGAGTGGGGGAGCAATGCGCAATTGGCTTCGCTGACGCTGCTACAGGTCGGTGGGGCACGGCTTTCCGCCTCGCTTGCGGCGCGTATTCCGGCGGAGATTGGCTGCCAGCTGCAGCAGGTCTTCGGCATGGCGGAAGGGCTGGTGAACTACACCCGTCTGGACGACAGCCCTGAACGCATCATCAATACCCAGGGCCGCCCGATGTGTCCCGATGATGAAGTCTGGATAGCAGACGCTGACGGCAACCCTTTAGCCGAGGGAGAAACCGGGCGCCTGATGACGCGTGGCCCATACACCTTCCGCGGCTACTTCAACAGTCCTGAGCACAATGCCAGCGCCTTTGACGCCAACGGTTTTTACTGCTCTGGCGATCTGATCGCCATCGATCGAGATGGCTACATCACCGTCCAGGGACGTGAGAAGGATCAGATCAACCGCGGTGGAGAGAAGATCGCTGCAGAAGAGATTGAAAACCTGCTGCTGCGCCACCCGATGGTGATCCATGCCGCGCTGGTCAGTATGGATGACGAACTGATGGGCGAGAAAAGCTGTGCCTGGTTGGTGGTAAAAGAGCCGCTGCGAGCGGTGCAGGTGCGTCGTTTTCTACGCGAACAGGGCGTAGCGGAATTTAAATTACCTGACCGCGTTGAGTGCGTTGAGTCGTTACCGCTGACTCCGGTTGGGAAAGTAGATAAAAAACAATTACGTCAGTGGCTGGCATCACGTTCACTGGCCTGAAGGAGAATAAGAGATGGCAATTCCTAAACTGCAGGCTTATGCGCTACCCACGGCGCTTGATGTTCCGGTGAACAAAGTGGACTGGGCGTTTGACCCCGAACGCGCCGCACTGCTGATCCACGACATGCAGGACTATTTTATCGGTTTTTGGGGCGATAACTGCCCGATGATGGAGCAGGTCGTCGCTAACATCGCCGCACTGCGTCAGTACTGCAAAGAGCATAACATTCCGGTGTATTACACCGCTCAGCCGAAAGAACAGAGTGATGAAGACCGCGCTCTGCTCAATGATATGTGGGGACCGGGACTGACGCGTTCGCCGGAACAGCAAAAAATCGTAGAGGCGCTGGCGCCGGATGAAGCGGATACCATTCTGGTGAAATGGCGTTACAGCGCATTTCATCGCTCCCCGCTGGAACAGATGCTTGAGGAAACCGGACGTAATCAACTGATCATTACCGGCGTGTATGCGCATATTGGCTGTATGACCACCGCAACGGACGCCTTTATGCGCGACATCAAGCCGTTTATGGTTGCCGATGCGTTGGCAGACTTTAGCCGTGACGAACATCTGATGTCGCTGAAATACGTGGCGGGACGCTCCGGGCGTGTGGTGATGACTCAGGAATTATTACCGACGCCGGTACCGGCCAGCAAAGATGCGTTACGCAGCATTATTCTGCCGCTGCTCGATGAGTCCGAAGAGCCGATGGATGACGAAAACCTGCTCGACTACGGACTGGATTCTGTGCGCATGATGGCGCTGGCGGCGCGCTGGCGTAAGGTTCATAGCGATATTGACTTCGTGATGCTGGCGAAAAACCCGACCATTGACGCCTGGTGGACGCTGCTCTCTCGCGAGGTGAAGTAATGTCTGGATTTGACTTCGCAGGGAAAACCGTCTGGGTAACCGGCGCGGGAAAAGGGATTGGTTACACCACGGCGCTGGCGTTTGTGAAAGCGGGTGCTGAGGTGACAGGATTCGATCGTGAATTTTCTCAGAATAACTACCCGTTTGCCACCGAAGTGCTGGATGTGGCGAATGCTGAACAGGTGGCTGAGGTGTGTCAGCGCGTCCTGCAAACGCGCGAGCGGTTGGATGTGTTGGTCAATGCGGCGGGTATTTTGCGTATGGGGGCCACCGATGCGCTGAGCATTGAGGAGTGGCAGCAGACGTTTGCGGTTAACGTTGGTGGGGCGTTCAATCTGTTTCAGCAGACGATGGCGCAGTTTCGTCGCCAGCAGGGCGGGGCAATCGTGACCGTCGCGTCGGATGCGGCGCACACGCCGCGTATCGGTATGAGCGCATACGGTGCGTCAAAAGCCGCGCTGAAAAACCTGGCACTGACCGTCGGACTTGAACTGGCAGGCAGCGGTGTGCGTTGCAATGTGGTTTCGCCAGGCTCGACCGATACCGACATGCAGCGTACGTTGTGGGTCAGCGATGATGCGGAGCAACAGCGCATTCGTGGGTTTGGCGAGCAGTTTAAGCTCGGCATTCCACTGGGAAAAATCGCTCGTCCACAGGAAATCGCTAACACGATTTTATTCCTCGCTTCCGATCTGGCGAGCCACATTACGCTTCAGGATATCGTGGTGGACGGCGGCTCCACGCTGGGGGCATGACGATGATCTGGAAACGTCATTTAACGCTGGATGAACTGAATGCCACCAGTCAGAACACGATGGTGGCGCATTTAGGCATGGTCTATACACGACTGGGGGATGATGTGCTGGAAGCCGAAATGCCGGTGGATAGCCGGACGCATCAGCCGTTTGGTCTGCTGCACGGCGGCGCGTCGGCGGCCCTGGCGGAAACATTGGGTTCGATGGCGGGTTATCTGATGACTCGCGACGGGCAGTGTGTGGTGGGTACGGAACTGAACGCCACGCACCATCGGGCGGTTGCGCAGGGGAAAGTGCGCGGCGTTTGCCAGCCGCTGCACCTCGGGCGTCAGAGTCAAAGCTGGGAAATCGTCATCTTTGATGAGCAGGGACGACGCTGTTGCACCTGTCGTTTAGGCACTGCGGTGATGGGGTGAAGTCGCCCGACAAAGTAAAATGAAATTGCAGGGTTAACGGCTAAATGAAGTGATCCAGTTAACAATGCAATGTAAATACTCAGTGATACTTCGGGTTTACATGGTTGTCAGGTTGTTAAATTCAGAAAAGATGTTATAGAAACAAAATGTAACATCTCTCTGACCAGGACAACGGAAAACCAAGTATGAATAAATCAGGGAAGTACCTCGTCTGGACAGTGCTCTCCGTTATGGGAGCATTTGCCCTCGGCTATATCGCATTAAATCGTGGCGAACAGATCAACGCGTTGTGGATAGTCGTGGCGTCGGTCTGTGTCTACCTTATCGCTTACCGTTTCTACGGCCTGTACATCGCGAAAAATGTACTGGCGCTGGACCCGACGCGTATGACGCCAGCTGTGCGTCATAACGATGGTCTGGACTATGTTCCTACCGATAAAAAAGTGCTGTTTGGCCACCATTTCGCGGCGATTGCTGGAGCGGGTCCATTAGTTGGACCGGTGCTGGCGGCGCAAATGGGCTATCTGCCGGGTATGATCTGGCTGCTTGCCGGGGTGGTACTGGCGGGGGCGGTGCAGGACTTTATGGTGCTGTTTGTTTCTACCCGTCGCGATGGTCGTTCCCTTGGCGAACTGGTGAAAGAAGAAATGGGCCCAACGGCGGGCGTCATTGCTCTGGTGGCCTGTTTTATGATCATGGTGATTATCCTCGCGGTACTGGCGATGATCGTCGTGAAAGCGCTGACCCACAGCCCGTGGGGAACCTACACCGTCGCCTTTACTATCCCGCTGGCGATCTTCATGGGGATTTACCTGCGTTATCTGCGCCCGGGCCGCATTGGTGAAGTGTCGGTCATCGGTCTGGTATTCCTGGTGTTTGCTATTATTTCCGGCGGCTGGGTGGCTGAAAGCCCGACCTGGGCACCGTACTTTGACTTTACCGGCGTACAGTTGACCTGGATGCTGGTGGGATACGGCTTTGTCGCCGCTGTGTTGCCGGTGTGGCTGCTGCTGGCACCGCGTGATTATCTCTCTACCTTCCTGAAAATCGGTACCATTGTTGGTCTGGCGGTAGGGATTCTGATCATGCGTCCGACGCTGACCATGCCTGCGCTGACCAAGTTTGTTGACGGTACAGGCCCGGTCTGGAGCGGTAACCTGTTCCCGTTCCTGTTTATTACCATCGCCTGCGGTGCGGTCTCTGGTTTCCACGCGCTGATTGCCTCCGGCACCACGCCGAAGATGCTGGCGAATGAAGGTCAGGCCTGTTTTATTGGCTACGGCGGGATGCTGATGGAATCCTTTGTCGCCATTATGGCGCTGGTGGCGGCCTGCGTTATCGACCCGGGCGTCTACTTTGCGATGAACAGCCCGATGGCTGTACTGGCACCTGCCGGAACCACCGATGTGGTTGCGTCAGCGGCACAGGTTGTGAGCAGTTGGGGCTTTGTTATCACGCCTGATACGCTGCATCAGATTGCGAACGATGTCGGCGAACAATCCATTATCTCCCGCGCAGGCGGTGCGCCGACGCTGGCGGTGGGTATGGCGTATATTCTGCACGGTGCGCTGGGCGGCATGATGGATGTGGCGTTCTGGTATCACTTCGCCATTCTGTTTGAAGCCCTGTTTATTCTGACGGCGGTAGACGCCGGTACGCGTGCCGCACGCTTTATGCTGCAGGATCTGCTGGGCGTGGTGTCACCGGGTCTGAAACGTACCGATTCGCTGCCTGCGAACCTGCTGGCAACGGCGCTGTGTGTGCTGGCCTGGGGTTACTTCTTGCACCAGGGCGTGGTGGATCCATTGGGTGGTATTAATACCCTGTGGCCACTGTTTGGTATCGCCAACCAGATGCTGGCCGGTATGGCGTTGATGCTTTGCGCGGTGGTGCTGTTCAAGATGAAACGTCAACGCTACGCGTGGGTGGCGCTGGTGCCAACGGCCTGGCTGCTGATTTGTACCCTGACCGCCGGCTGGCAGAAAGCGTTTAGCCCGGATGCGAAAATTGGCTTCCTCGCCATCGCTAACAAGTTCCAGGCGATGATCGACAGCGGTAATATTCCGGCGCAGTACACTCAGTCGCAGCTGACGCAGTTGGTGTTTAACAACCGCCTGGATGCGGGTCTCACTATCTTCTTCATGGTAGTCGTTGTGGTGCTGGGTCTGTTCTCCATCAAAACTGCACTGGCAGCACTGAAAGAGGACAAACCTACGTCGAAAGAAACGCCATACGAACCGATGCCTGAGAATGTCGAAGAGATCGTGGCGCAGGCGAAAGGCGCGCACTAATATTCTCTTAACCAACGAGCCCTCTCCTGAATGGGGAGGGCGTTTGTTGTGCACAGAAAACCCCCAGCTAGGCTGGGGGTTCCGGAAAGCTTTCAGCTTTGGGCCAGTTATTAAAACCCCTTTTGA
>NZ_JAOWDG010000033.1:0-38892 GCF_030334745.1 Citrobacter sp. Cb080
TCGAATCGAACCTTAGTCGAAGCTTCTCATCCTTCCCGTCTGGGCAGAATATGAGGCATAACAGATGGATTTGATACAGGTGCTTTATGAGGTGATGGTGGTGGGGGAAGGATTCGAACCTTCGAAGTCGATGACGGCAGATTTACAGTCTGCTCCCTTTGGCCGCTCGGGAACCCCACCAGGGGTATACTAATTTTATGAATCTATCGGAATGAATGGTGGTGGGGGAAGGATTCGAACCTTCGAAGTCGATGACGGCAGATTTACAGTCTGCTCCCTTTGGCCGCTCGGGAACCCCACCACGGGGTAATGCTAGTTACTGGCCTGCTTCCGTTGGAAGCGGGGCGCATCATATCAAATGATGCGCCCCTGTAAAGTATTCCGTTGATAAAAAAGAACTGGTTGCCTGATTTTTACGCGTAAAGATGTAAAGGTAACCAATTCAATTATCAATCGATTACAGAATAATCGTTCGGTTACCGTAAACAAAGACGCGTTGAGCCAGAACCTGATACAGCGCGCGGCTTAATACATTTTTCTCAACGTCGCGGCCCGCACGCATCATGTCTTCCGCGGTGTAGGTGTGATCCACATGAATTACGTCCTGCATAATGATTGGGCCTTCATCAAGGTTATCATTCACGTAGTGGGCTGTCGCACCGATGATCTTCACGCCGCGCTCATAAGCCTGATGGTAAGGGCGAGCGCCAATAAACGCTGGCAGGAATGAATGGTGAATATTGATAATCTTATTCGGGAAGCGTGAAACAAATGTTGGCGTCAGAACGCGCATGTATTTTGCCAGCACGACATAGTCAGGTTGGTGCGCGTCGATAGCGTCAGCCATTTTCAGATCATGTTCGTCACGCGTTAAACCTTCGTGGCTGACCAGCTCAAACGGGATATCAAACCGCTCAACCAAAGGTCGCAGCGTCTCGTGGTTGCCGATCACAGCGGCGATTTCAACATCCAGCCCGCCATAATTGGCCTTCATTAACAGATCACCCAGACAATGTGCTTCTTTGGTGACCAAAATGACGATACGGCGGCGTCCTGCTGGCGTTAATTCACGAATGGAGCCATCTGGAAGGGCACTATCCAGATCGGCAAGCAGCGTGACGTCGTTAAAAATACCCTCCAGTTCGGTACGCATAAAAAAGCGCCCGGTACGGTGGTCCACGAACTCATTGTTCTGCACGATGTTCAGTTCATGCTTGTAACAGATATTCGTAATGCGCGCGATCAGACCTTTTTGGTCCGGGCAAATAGTACGCAGCACTTTTCGTTGTAATGAATGCATTTGCAGCGGTGATCCTGTTGAGAATGTTTGCAAAATTGATACTGTCGGGCGTTGATTAGCCGCAGCACTTTTTAAATTTTTTACCGGAGCCACAAGGGCAGGTATCGTTTCGTCCAATTTGAGGGCGTGTACCGTCTATATAGTACCACTGACCGTTTTCTTTTAAAAAACGAGAGCGCTCGATAATTGCACCTGTTTTACCTTGTTCAGAAAATCGCGCAACAAAGCTGACATAGCCGATATTTTCTGTGTCTGCCGTTTGTTGTTCAAAAACGGTCAGCCCGAGCCATTCAGTGTGGCTAAATCCTGCGATAATGTCGTCGCGAAACTCGGCTGCATGACAGTCCGGATGCCAGGTCTTGATAAGGTAATCTGCGTCTTTCATCACAAAAGCACAGTAACGAGAACGCATGAGATGTGACGGCGTAGGTGCTACTTGCGCGCCAGACACATAACGGTAGCAACATAGGCTATACTCGACAGCGCTACCACAGGGACAAAGCTGAGACACAAAGTACTCCCTGGAATAAAAAAACGGCGTAAAAACGCCAAGGTAGCACTATGTTAACTGAGCGGTAGCGATGTTGCTACGTCTGCAAGCCAGGGGAAGTTTGTACGTACAATGAGAAAAATAAAAATTGGGCTGGCGCTAGGTTCCGGCGCGGCGCGAGGTTGGTCGCATATTGGCGTTATTAAGGCCCTAAAGCATATGGGCATTGATGTTGATATTGTGGCAGGGTGTTCCATTGGTTCGCTTGTTGGTGCAGCCTACGCATGCAATAAGTTACCTGCTCTCGAACAATGGGTTTGTTCTTTCAGCTATTGGGATGTCTTACGTCTGATGGATCTCTCGTGGCGCAGGGGCGGTTTACTGCGTGGTGAACGGGTATTCAATCAGTACCGTAATGTCATGCCGGTAGAAGCAATTGAGCAATGCACTCGCCGTTTCGCAACTGTGGCTACTAATCTGAGTACGGGTCGGGAGCTCTGGTTCACGGAAGGTGATTTGCACCTGGCTGTTCGGGCCTCCTGCAGTATTCCTGGTCTGATGTCCCCTGTAGCGCATAATGGTTACTGGCTGGTCGATGGCGCGGTGGTGAATCCCGTTCCTGTATCCTTAACTCGCGCGCTGGGCGCTGACATCGTTATTGCCGTCGATCTGCAACACGATGCGCATCTTATGCAGCAAGATTTACTCTCCTTCAACGTCAGCAGTGATGCCGAAACGGGTGATGATGTCGACGCGCTTTCATGGCGTGCCCGACTGAAAGAGCGCTTGAGCAACATAACGGCCAGGCGTGCGGTAACCGCGCCGACGGCGATGGAGATCATGACGACTTCTATTCAGGTTCTGGAAAACCGTCTGAAACGTAACCGCATGGCCGGTGACCCGCCAGACATCCTGATTCAGCCGTTTTGTCCGCAAATATCCACGCTGGATTTTCACCGCGCCAGCGCAGCAATTGCTGCTGGACAACTGGCGGTCGAGAAGAAAATGGATGAGCTTCTACCCCTGGTGAAAACCAACATCTAACGCATTTTTTATCAACACTTAAGCAAATTCTGACAGGCGTGAGTAGCAATAGCATGCCACTATTTACTAAAGCCAGTCAGGGGGGAGAATATGACGCAGCCATTGGTCGGAAAACAGATTCTTATCGTTGAGGATGAGCCGGTATTTCGCTCACTCATGGACTCATGGTTTTCCTCTTTGGGAGCGACAACGGCGGTAGCTGGCGATGGACTTGAAGCACTTGAATTACTCGGGCACTTTAACCCCGACCTGATTATCTGCGACCTGGCTATGCCACGAATGAACGGCCTTAAGCTAGTAGAGTATCTGCGTAATCGTGGCGATCAGACCCCCATCCTGGTGATATCAGCGACGGAAAACATGTCTGATATAGCCAAAGCACTGCGATTGGGTGTGGATGATGTGCTGCTAAAGCCGGTAAAGGACCTGAACCGCCTGCGCGAAACCGTCTTTGCGTGTCTGTATCCGAATATGTTTAATTCACGCGTGGAAGAAGAAGAGCGGCTGTTTCGCGACTGGGATGCTATGGTTGGTGATCCCGCCGCTGCAGCAAAGCTGTTGCAAGAATTACAGCCTCCTGTGTCGCAAGTTATTTCACGATGTCGGATCAACTATCGTCAATTGGTAGCCGCCGATCAGCCGGGGCTGGTACTGGATATTGCACCGCTATCGGACCATGACCTTGCGTTTTATTGTCTGGATGTGACGCGGGCAGGGGATAATGGTGTTCTGGCTGCATTGTTACTGCGGGCGCTATTTAACGGTTTGCTGCAGGAACAGCTCGCGCATCAAAATCAACGATTGCCGGAGCTCGGTGCGTTATTGAAACAGGTTAACCATTTATTGCGCCAGGCTAATTTGCCCGGACAATTCCCTTTGCTGGTGGGTTATTACCACAGCGGATTAAAAAACCTGATTCTGGTATCAGCAGGGCTGAATGCGACATTAAATACAGGTTCCCACAATGTACAAATCAGCAATGGCGTTCCGTTGGGAACCTTAGGGAATGCGTATCTTAATCAACTGAGCCAACGTTGCGAATCCTGGCAATGCCAAATTTGGGGGGCCGGTGGTCGGCTGCGCCTGATGTTGTCTGCAGAATGAACAACCGAGTGGAGTGAGAATGAAATTGGCTCACCCCCCTCATGCTGTGAGTGCTACTATCAGCGCCAGATTTATTCGTATTTATCTTAATTATACCGACGCGCGTCCTTTTCAGACCAGAAGCTTGTCGCGGTACTGATATACTTGGATGCGATACAGATTGATGAACACGTTCAATACATGAACAGTCCAGGAGAGTTTTAAATGGCTGCCCTTAATTCAAAAGTCAAAAAGGCCGTTATCCCGGTTGCGGGATTAGGAACCAGGATGTTACCGGCTACGAAAGCAATCCCGAAAGAGATGCTACCGTTGGTTGATAAGCCATTAATTCAGTACGTCGTAAACGAATGTATTGCTGCGGGCATCACTGAAATTGTACTTGTAACTCACTCGTCTAAAAATTCGATTGAAAACCACTTCGATACCAGCTTTGAACTTGAAGCTATGCTGGAAAAACGTGTAAAACGCCAGCTTCTGGAAGAAGTGCAATCTATTTGTCCGCCACATGTCACTATTATGCAGGTGCGTCAGGGACTGGCCAAAGGTCTGGGCCACGCGGTATTGTGCGCGCACCCGGTGGTTGGCGATGAGCCCGTTGCGGTTATCTTGCCGGACGTCATTCTTGACGAATACGAATCTGATTTATCACGCGACAACCTTGCCGAAATGATTCATCGTTTCGATGAAACAGGCAGCAGCCAGATTATGGTTGAGCCGGTAGAAGATGTTACCGCTTATGGTGTTGTTGATTGTAAAGGCGTTGAATTAGCGCCGGGCGAAAGCGTACCGATGGTTGGCGTTGTTGAAAAGCCGAAAGCGAATGTGGCGCCATCTAATCTGGCCGTCGTGGGGCGTTACGTCCTTAGCGCGGATATCTGGCCTCTGCTGGCAAAAACGCCTCCGGGAGCCGGTGACGAAATTCAGCTGACTGATGCTATCGATATGCTGATTGAAAAAGAAACGGTTGAAGCTTATCACATGAAGGGCAAAAGCCATGACTGTGGTAATAAGCTGGGCTATATGCAGGCGTTCGTTGAATATGGTATTCGCCATAATACTCTCGGCGCTGAATTTAAAGCCTGGCTGGAAGATGAGATGGGTATTAAGAAGTAACCTGCTGGTATTATCAGGTCTGAACGGTGCTGTTAATCCAGCACCGTTTTTTTATACCTGAACTGGGTAGGGACTGTGCGAAGTACAGGTAAAAAAAATCCCGCCAGTGGCGGGATTTTAAGCAAACTATTTCTGAATTATTCCTTGATTAAGAAATCGTCCAGTTGTTTACCTTGTTCTTCCATCGCTTTTTTGATCACTGCCGGTGTACGACCCTGACCAGTCCAGGTTTTAGTTTCACCGTTTTCGTCAACATAGCTATATTTAGCCGGACGTGCAGCGCGTTTAGCTTTGGTGCCAGATTTAACAGCAGCCATGCTATTCAGCAGTTCGTTCGGGTCAATGCCGTCAGCGATCAGCATTTCACGATATTGTTGCAGTTTACGAGTACGTTCTTCAACTTCAGCAGCTGCAGCGCTTTCTTCTTCACGGCGCTCGCTAACAACAACTTCTAATTTTTCCAGCATTTCTTCAAGCGTTTCCAGAGTACATTCTCTTGCCTGCGCACGAAGAGTACGGATGTTGTTCAGAATTTTAAGTGCTTCGCTCATTGTAGTAATCTCAAACTTATATTGGGGGTGGTTTGTTGAGCTAATAATAGAGCGATAAATTCAGTTGTGCAATAGCCAGGAATGTAAGGAATTCAAAATTGCGCTTTATTTAGTATCAGAATTAATTCATCTGTCTTAAATTCACCGCGACGTTGGGCATAAAAAAGGCTTATTGGTGAGGGGGCTTCTCAGCGGCTGAGAGTAAAAATTCAAGATTCAGGTCACATTTTATGGTGTACAAATAGTATCTCTTTGCAGTGATTTCAACCTTTTGTATTAGTTTTGCTTACATGAATTCGCTAATACATGGCGACAGTGGGTAGATTCAATAACAATAAGGGAAGGGTTTCTTTATTGCCGTAAGAAGATAAGAGGTATGGATAAATTTCATGAGCACTATTTGTGAAAGAGTGTGTATATACCCGTCCAGTTTCAGGCTGCCTGGGCTATGACTGGAGTGTACTAGCGCTCCCATGTCACTTAAAGGATCGGTTATTTAGGCGACACTGAGCGAGTCTGAACGCCTATTTATACGCCTATGCAGGCAACGCTACACCGACACGTTCGTGAAATATGCTACAATCCTGCCCATATTTATTTCCCCGGGTGAGGGCCTACGGTCAATGGCACAGCTATATTTTTACTATTCTGCAATGAATGCCGGTAAGTCGACTGCATTGCTGCAATCTTCGTACAATTATCAGGAACGTGGGATGCGTGCCGTGGTATATACAGCGGAAATTGATGACCGCTTTGGTGCCGGAAAAGTAAGTTCACGTATAGGTCTGTCGTCACCTGCAAAATTGTTTAACCAAAATTCATCATTGTTCGAAGAGATTCGGGCTGAGAATGAGCAGCAAAGAATTCACTGTGTACTGGTTGATGAGTCGCAGTTTCTGACTCGACAGCAGGTTTATGAATTATCTGAAGTTGTCGATCAGCTGGATATTCCCGTGTTGTGCTACGGCTTGCGTACCGATTTTCGTGGTGAGTTATTTGGCGGCAGCGAATACCTGTTGGCGTGGTCAGATAAACTGGTTGAATTAAAAACCATTTGTTTCTGTGGGCGTAAGGCCAGCATGGTGTTGCGTCTTGATCAGGCAGGACGACCTTATAACGAGGGCGAACAGGTGGTGATTGGCGGGAACGAACGCTATGTATCGGTATGCCGTAAGCATTATAAGCAAGCACAGTCTGAGGGCTCTCTGACGGCGATACAAGAACGACACAACCACGATTAACTCTACGCGCTTCTGGGCGCTTATTAGCACAGGGTAGGCTACGACATTCGCTAATGTTCGCTACCCTGTCAGACACTCTCCTGACGCTATTCTCGCATCCTCCTAAGCATCCTTTTACAGGCCCATCCTTTACACGTCGCTGAATTGGTCATGTATCGATTCTGATAACGAAAGATGTAAAAAAAAACGGCCCCAATTTGGGACCGTTTATGGTGAAACTAAAACTTATCTGGATGAATTAAGCGGATTTCTTCGCTTTTTTCTCAGCTTTCGGCGCTGCTACTGCTTCAGTCTTAACGGCGGTTTGATCTTCGCTGTATTCACGACCGTAGTAGGTATCCATCAGGATCTGTTTCAGTTCAGAAATCAGCGGGTAACGCGGGTTAGCACCAGTACACTGGTCATCAAACGCATCTTCAGACAGTTTGTCCACGTGTGCCAGGAAGTCAGCTTCCTGAACGCCAGCTTCACGGATAGACTTAGGAATACCCAGTTCAGCTTTGATTTCGTCAAGCCAGCCCAGCAGTTTCTGGATTTTTGCAGCAGTACGGTCGCCCGGTGCGCTCAGACCCAGATGGTCTGCGATTTCAGCGTAGCGACGACGAGCCTGCGGACGGTCGTACTGGCTGAATGCAGTCTGTTTAGTCGGGTTGTCGTTCGCGTTATAACGAATAACGTTGCTGATCAGCAGGGCGTTCGCCAGACCATGAGGAATGTGGAACTGAGAACCCAGCTTGTGCGCCATGGAGTGACATACGCCCAGGAAGGCGTTAGCAAACGCAATACCGGCGATGGTTGCTGCACTGTGTACACGCTCACGCGCTACCGGGTTCTTAGAACCTTCGTGGTAGGACGCTGGCAGGTTTTCTTTCAGCAGTTTCAGCGCTTGCAGAGCCTGACCGTCGGAGAACTCAGAAGCCAGCACGGATACGTAAGCTTCCAGAGCATGAGTGACGGCATCCAGACCACCGAACGCACACAGGGACTTAGGCATATCCATCACCAGGTTTGCGTCAACAATCGCCATGTCCGGAGTCAGCGCATAGTCTGCCAGCGGGCATTTCTGACCAGTTGCATCGTCAGTAACAACCGCAAACGGAGTAACTTCAGAGCCAGTACCGGAAGTGGTGGTGACGGCAACCATCTTCGCTTTTACGCCCATTTTCGGGAACTTGTAGATACGTTTACGGATGTCCATAAAGCGCAATGCCAGTTCTTCGAAGTGGGTTTCTGGGTGTTCGTACATAACCCACATGATTTTCGCGGCGTCCATCGGGGAACCGCCACCCAGCGCGATGATCACGTCTGGTTTAAAGGAGTTAGCCAGCTCAGCACCTTTGCGTACAACGGTCAGAGTTGGGTCAGCTTCAACTTCAAAGAACACTTCGGTTTCAACGCCAGCAGCTTTCAGCACGGAGGTGATCTGGTCAGCATAGCCATTGTTAAACAGGAAGCGGTCGGTCACGATCAGCGCACGTTTGTGACCATCGGTAATCACTTCATCCAGTGCGATTGGCAGAGAGCCACGACGGAAGTAGATAGATTTCGGAAGTTTGTGCCACAACATGTTTTCAGCTCGCTTAGCAACGGTTTTCTTGTTGATCAGGTGCTTAGGACCAACGTTTTCAGAGATGGAATTACCACCCCAGGAACCACAACCCAGAGTCAGGGAAGGCGCGAGTTTAAAGTTGTACAGGTCACCGATACCACCCTGAGAAGCTGGGGTGTTAATCAGGATACGTGCGGTTTTCATCATCTGACCGAAGTAAGCAACACGTTCTGGCTGGTTGTCCTGGTCGGTGTACAGGCAAGAGGTATGACCGATACCGCCCATCGCAACCAGTTTTTCAGCTTTAATAACGGCGTCTTCGAAGTCTTTCGCACGGTACATTGCCAGCGTCGGAGACAATTTTTCGTGAGCGAACGGTTCGCTTTCGTCAACAACTGTCACTTCACCGATCAGAATCTTAGTGGTTTCTGGTACGGAGAAGCCTGCCAGTTCAGCAATTTTGTATGCCGGCTGACCAACGATAGCCGCGTTCAGCGCGCCATTTTTCAGGATAACGTCCTGAACGGCTTTCAGCTCTTTGCCTTGCAGCATGTAGCCGCCGTGAGTCGCGAAACGCTCACGTACTGCGTCGTATACAGAGTCAACGACAACAACGGACTGTTCAGAAGCACAAATTACGCCGTTATCGAAGGTTTTAGACATCAGAACAGATGCAACAGCACGCTTGATATCAGCGGTTTCATCGATAACCACAGGGGTGTTACCTGCGCCTACACCGATTGCCGGTTTACCGGAACTGTATGCTGCTTTAACCATGCCTGGACCACCGGTCGCAAGGATCAGGTTGATGTCCGGGTGGTGCATCAGCGCGTTTGACAGTTCTACGGAAGGTTGATCGATCCAGCCGATCAGATCTTTCGGTGCGCCAGCAGCAATTGCTGCCTGCAGAACGATATCAGCCGCTTTGTTAGTGGCATCTTTTGCACGCGGATGCGGAGAGAAGATGATGGCGTTACGCGTCTTCAGGCTGATCAGTGATTTGAAGATTGCAGTAGAAGTCGGGTTAGTGGTTGGAACGATACCGCAGATGATACCAATCGGTTCAGCGATGGTAATGGTACCGAAAGTGTGGTCTTCAGCCAGCACACCACAGGTTTTTTCGTCTTTATATGCGTTATAAATGTATTCGGAAGCAAAGTGGTTTTTAATCACTTTATCTTCGACGATGCCCATGCCAGATTCGGCAACGGCCATTTTCGCGAGAGGGATTCGAGCGTCTGCGGCAGCCAGAGCGGCGGCACGGAAGATTTTGTCAACCTGTTCTTGAGTGAAACTGGCATATTCACGCTGGGCTTTTTTTACGCGCTCTACAAGTGCGTTAAGTTCAGCGACATTAGTAACAGCCATAATGCTCTCCTGATAATGTTAAACTTTTTTAGTAAATCATCTGCTCGATACGAGAGTATAGACAGATCGACGAAAATTTGTGTAACGTTTTGAAAATCAAACGGTTAATTAACGTCCACTTTACCTTGATTTACTAAAAGAGCTTATACGCTAGCGCCACTTAATTCTAACGCGCTACCTCCAGGTGGCGTAAGCAAGATTACTCACTTCTGAGTAGTAATTGCGTGATCTGGATCAAAATTTCGCAAAGCTGACACCTTTCAGCAGGCCCTTTTAGCGTTTATCGGTAAGTGTTAATGAATTGGTGGGATGAATGCTATTAACATTAGCATATTTAATACATATTAATAACACTAAGTATTGGAAGTGTATTTACGTAGATATACACAGATAGAAGGTGAAGTATGCTGACAAAAGGCGTATCTTCAGCGCGGATTTTATCAATTTTTATGACTCATTTTATCCGGCTAACGCTTCGGAGCTAACCGTGATCCAAGCGCTATTTGATTTTCCTGTCTATTTTAAATTTTTCATTGGGTTATTCGCATTGGTTAACCCGGTCGGGATCATCCCTGTCTTTATCAGTATGACCAGCTATCAAACGGCTGCTGCGCGAAATAAAACCAACCTTACGGCAAACCTGTCGGTTGCCATCATCCTGTGGACTTCGCTGTTCCTTGGTGACGGTATTCTTCAGCTCTTCGGTATCTCGATAGATTCGTTCAGGATTGCCGGCGGCATTCTGGTGGTGACTATCGCAATGTCGATGATTAGCGGAAAACTGGGCGAAGATAAGCAAAACAAACAGGAAAAATCAGAAACAGCAATCCGCGAAAGTATCGGCGTAGTGCCGCTGGCATTGCCGCTTATGGCGGGGCCAGGGGCGATAAGCTCAACTATTGTTTGGGGTACGCGTTATCACAGTGCGATTAACCTGTTTGGTTTTTTTGTGGCGATTGCGTTGTTTGCCCTGTGCTGTTGGGGACTTTTTCGCATGGCACCGTGGCTGGTACGGCTGCTGGGCCAAACCGGTATCAACGTCATTACGCGTATTATGGGGTTGTTGTTAATGGCCTTAGGGATCGAATTCATTGTGACTGGAATCAAGTCCATTTTCCCCGGTTTACTTGCCTGATATTCCTCTTCGGCATCAACGGAGCCTCTTTCGGCTCCGTTTCCTTTCGTTATTAGTAAAACTTCTCACTAAAGTTGAAAATCAGCATAGAAATATAAAAATATCTGATGGTTATTCATTAATTTATTCATTTATTTTATGGATATAACACTCAATGGTCCACCAGAGGGATCCCGATGTCACTGTTATTTTATTAACATCATACTCTGGGGCTTGCTGAAGGATTATCGAAATGTTATTAGTTATTTCAGCGTTTTTTTTAGATGAATGTGCTAATTAATAACCAATTGTTAAATTTATGTGCATTTTGGCGTGGTGTTGACACAGGACTGGGGAGTTAACACTGCGCGTTATGCAATATATTGATTTTTATCGTTTTATTGTCATAATCTTTCATTCGTAAGACTTTTTTAGTGAGATTTATTTCCAATAAAAGAGAATTGGTTAACAAATTTGTAAAATGTATTGGCGGTTAAGAAACGCATTTGATACTTTCCGGCCAGGTATTATGCAGAAGAATTCACGTTGATGAGAATCATTTTCAATTAGTTTCTCTCAACAGGGTAATAGCGTGTTTCCGGCAGGGGAGGCACGTAGATAATCGACGCAAGGCGATCATACGAATCGCCAGAAATAAATAAAGTCGGTGATAGCAAGCAGTAAAACAAGAAACTACCTGACGGCAGAAAATCTCCGGTGCCGTACAGGGATCCTGACAGGATTAACAGTCTGGTTAAAAAACCAGCCATAATAATGAGGGAGTACAAACACAATGACTAACATCACTAAAAAAAGTTTAGTAGCTGCGGGGATCCTAACTGCGCTAATCGCTGGGAATGTTGCTACGGCGGCAGTTGTGCCAGCAGGTGTGCAGCTTGCTGAAAAGCAGACTCTGGTGCGTAATAACGGTTCGGAAGTTCAGTCACTCGATCCACATAAAATCGAAGGTGTACCTGAATCCAATATCAACCGTGACCTGTTTGAAGGTTTATTAATCAGCGATGTCGATGGCAAACCATCGCCTGGCGTGGCTGAAAAGTGGGAAAATAAAGACTTTAAGGTGTGGACATTCCATCTGCGTAAAGACGCTAAATGGTCTGACGGCACGCCTGTTACCGCGCAAGATTTCGTGTATAGCTGGCAACGCCTGGCTAATCCAAATACCGCGTCACCGTACGCCAGTTATTTACAGTACGGTCACATTGTCAATATTGACGATATTATCGCCGGCAAAAAGCCGATCACCGATCTCGGTGTCAAAGCTCTCGACGATCATACATTTGAAGTCACCCTGAGCGAGCCGGTTCCTTATTTCTACAAATTGCTTGTGCACTCATCCGTTTCTCCGGTTCCTAAAGCAGCGGTTGAAAAATACGGTGAGAAATGGACCCAGCCCGCTAACATCGTCACCAACGGCGCCTATAAGCTGAAAGACTGGGTGGTCAACGAGCGCATTGTACTTGAGCGTAACACCAACTACTGGGACAACGCCAAAACGGTTATTAACCAGGTTACCTACCTGCCAATTTCTTCTGAAGTGACTGACGTTAACCGCTATCGCAGCGGCGAAATCGACATGACCTATAACAACATGCCGATCGAGTTATTCCAGAAACTGAAAAAAGAGATCCCGAACGAAGTTCACGTTGACCCGTATCTGTGCACCTATTATTACGAAATCAACAACCAGAAAGCACCGTTCAACGATGTTCGTGTTCGTACCGCCCTGAAACTGGCGTTGGATCGTGACATTATCGTCAACAAAGTTAAAAACCAGGGGGACCTGCCGGCGTATAGCTTTACCCCTCCTTACACCGATGGCGCGAAACTGGTTGAACCAGAGTGGTTCAAATGGTCTCAGGAAAAACGTAATGAAGAAGCGAAAAAACTGCTGGCTGAAGCCGGGTATACCGCTGAAAAACCGTTGACCTTTGACCTGCTCTATAACACCTCAGATCTGCATAAAAAGCTGGCCATCGCTGCGGCATCTATCTGGAAGAAAAATCTGGGCGCCAATGTGAAGCTGGAAAACCAGGAATGGAAAACATTCCTCGATACGCGCCATCAGGGTAACTATGATGTTTCGCGTGCGGGCTGGTGTGCGGATTACAACGAACCAACATCCTTCCTGAATATGGTGCTGTCTGACAGCTCCAACAACACCGTCCACTATAAGAGCCCGGCGTTTGATAAGCTGATTGCGGATACGCTGAAAGTGACTTATGAAGCGCAGCGCAGCGAACTGTATTCGAAAGCGGAACAGCAGCTGGATAAAGATTCTGCGATTGTACCGGTTTATTACTATGTTAACGCCCGCCTGGTAAAACCATGGGTTGGCGGATACTCCGGTAAAGACCCGATGGATAATATCCACGTTAAAGACTTGTATATTATCAAGCATTAATGGCAAGACGTGGGGCAATCATTTTGCCCCACAGTGTCTTTTTCTTCGAACTATTAACACCGCTTTACCTGAACGTCGGGGTAGAAGAGGTGTAAAGGCACACGCCAGAAGGTACGGGCAATGTTAAAATTTATATTACGTCGCTGTCTGGAAGCGATTCCGACGCTGTTTATACTTATTACGATTTCATTCTTTATGATGCGCCTTGCGCCGGGAAGCCCATTCACCGGGGAACGCGCGTTACCGCCAGAGGTACTGGCTAATATCGAAGCGAAATATCATCTTAACGATCCTATCTCGACGCAGTACTTCAGCTACCTCAAGCAGCTGGCGCATGGCGATTTTGGGCCATCTTTTAAATATAAAGACTATACGGTAAACGACCTTGTGGCATCGAGCTTTCCGGTTTCTGCGAAGCTGGGAGCTGCGGCCTTTATTCTGGCGGTCCTCGTTGGCGTTAGCGCTGGGGTGATAGCCGCGCTGAAACAAAATACGCGTTGGGACTACACGGTGATGGGGGTGGCAATGACCGGGGTGGTTATCCCCAGTTTCGTGGTCGCTCCCTTATTGGTCATGATATTTGCCATAACCTTGAAATGGCTGCCCGGAGGCGGCTGGAACGGCGGGGCGTTGAAATTTATGATCTTGCCGATGGTGGCCTTGTCACTGGCTTATATCGCCAGTATCGCCCGTATTACCCGCGGTTCGATGATTGAAGTGCTGCACTCTAACTTTATTCGTACCGCGCGCGCTAAAGGGTTGCCGATGCGGCGGATTATTTTCCGCCATGCGTTAAAACCTGCGCTGTTGCCCGTGCTGTCCTATATGGGACCAGCATTTGTCGGCATTATTACCGGTTCGATGGTTATTGAAACCATCTATGGTTTGCCGGGCATTGGCCAGCTGTTCGTCAATGGTGCGTTAAACCGCGACTATTCGCTGGTCCTGAGCCTCACCATACTGGTAGGGACGCTGACCATCGTGTTTAACGCGATTGTTGACGTGCTGTATGCCGTTATCGACCCGAAAATTCGTTACTGATACTGGAGCTCGCTATGATGTTAAGTAAGAAAAACAGCGAAGCGCTGGAGAATTTCAGTGAAAAGCTGGAGGTCGAGGGCCGCAGTCTGTGGCAGGACGCGCGTCGACGCTTTATGCATAACCGCGCGGCGGTAGCAAGCCTGGTCGTGCTGGTGATTATTGCGCTGTTTGTGACGCTGGCGCCGATGCTGTCGCAGTTTACCTACTTCGATACCGACTGGGGCATGATGTCCAGCGCGCCGGATACAGAATCTGGACACTATTTCGGCACCGACTCGTCAGGTCGAGACCTGCTGGTTCGTGTGGCGATTGGCGGTCGCATCTCGCTGATGGTCGGCATTGCCGCGGCGTTGGTCGCGGTAGTTGTCGGCACGCTATACGGTTCTCTGTCGGGCTACCTCGGCGGTAAAATCGACTCCGTGATGATGCGTCTGCTGGAAATCCTCAACTCCTTCCCGTTCATGTTCTTCGTGATTCTGCTGGTCACCTTCTTTGGGCAAAATATCCTGCTGATTTTTGTCGCTATCGGGATGGTATCCTGGCTGGATATGGCGCGTATCGTGCGTGGACAAACGCTGAGTCTCAAGCGCAAAGAGTTTATTGAAGCAGCGCAAGTGGGTGGGGTATCTACCGTACGCATCGTTATCCGTCATATTGTGCCGAACGTGCTGGGCGTGGTGGTGGTGTACGCTTCGTTGCTGGTGCCCAGCATGATCCTGTTTGAATCCTTCCTGAGCTTTTTGGGATTAGGGACGCAGGAGCCATTAAGTAGCTGGGGGGCGTTGCTGAGTGATGGTGCCAACTCGATGGAAGTCTCACCATGGCTGCTGCTGTTCCCGGCAGGATTCCTGGTGGTCACTTTGTTCTGTTTTAACTTTATTGGCGATGGCCTGCGTGATGCCCTCGACCCGAAAGACCGTTAAGGAGTGCAGCCATGAGCGTAATTGAAACCTCAACCGCGCCGCTCGCGCAACAACAGGCTAACGCACTGCTGAACGTTAAAGATCTGCGCGTGACGTTTGCCACCCCCGACGGCGATGTGACTGCGGTAAACGATTTAAACTTTTCTCTGCGAGCTGGAGAAACGCTGGGTATTGTTGGGGAATCCGGTTCAGGGAAATCGCAAACGGCCTTTGCCCTAATGGGCCTGCTGGCAGCAAATGGCCGTATCGGAGGTTCTGCAACTTTCAACGGACGTGAAATTCTGAATTTACCGGAACGTGAGTTGAACAAACTGCGCGCCGAGCAAATCTCGATGATTTTCCAGGACCCGATGACCTCTCTCAATCCGTACATGCGAGTCGGTGAGCAGTTGATGGAAGTTCTCATGCTGCATAAAGGCATGAGCAAAGCGGAAGCCTTTGAAGAATCGGTAAGAATGCTGGATGCGGTGAAAATGCCGGAAGCGCGTAAGCGTATGAAAATGTATCCGCATGAATTCTCCGGCGGGATGCGTCAGCGCGTAATGATCGCCATGGCGCTGTTGTGCAGGCCTAAATTACTGATAGCCGATGAGCCGACTACCGCGCTCGATGTTACGGTACAGGCGCAAATCATGACCCTGCTGAATGAACTGAAAAGCGAATTCAACACTGCGATTATCATGATCACCCACGATCTGGGAGTAGTTGCCGGTATTTGCGATAAAGTTTTGGTGATGTACGCCGGACGTACCATGGAATATGGCAGTGCGCGGGATGTCTTTTATAAGCCCGTTCATCCGTATTCGATTGGTTTGCTGAATGCCGTACCTCGTCTGGATGCCGAAGGGGAAGAGATGCTGACTATCCCGGGCAACCCGCCGAACCTGTTGCGTTTACCAAAAGGTTGCCCATTCCAGCCGCGTTGCCCGCATGCGATGGAAATCTGTAGCAGTGCTCCGCCACTGGAAGAGTTTAGTCCGGGCCGCCTGCGCGCCTGCTTTAAACCGGTGGAGGAACTGGTATGAATGCGGTCACCGAACAACGAAAAGTGCTCCTTGAAATTGCCGATCTTAAAGTCCATTTCGACATTAAAGACGGCAAGCAGTGGTTCTGGCAGCCGTCTAAAACCCTGAAAGCGGTTGATGGCGTGACTCTGCGACTGTATGAAGGTGAAACCCTGGGCGTGGTCGGCGAATCAGGCTGTGGAAAATCGACTTTTGCCCGTGCGATTATTGGCCTGGTGAAAGCCACCGATGGAAAAGTCGCCTGGCTGGGTAAAGATTTGCTGGGCATGAAACCCGATGAGTGGCGGGAAGTGCGTAGCGATATTCAGATGATTTTCCAGGATCCGCTGGCATCACTAAACCCGCGCATGACCATCGGTGAAATCATCGCCGAACCGCTGCGGACTTATCATCCGAACCTGTCTGGCCAGGAAGTCCGCGACCGTGTGAAGGCGATGATGATGAAGGTGGGGTTGCTGCCTAATCTGATTAACCGCTACCCGCATGAGTTTTCCGGCGGCCAGTGTCAGCGTATTGGTATTGCCCGGGCGCTGATCCTCGAGCCGAAGCTGATTATTTGCGATGAACCGGTTTCGGCGCTGGACGTATCCATTCAGGCCCAGGTGGTCAACCTGTTACAACAGCTACAGCGTGAAATGGGATTATCGTTAATCTTCATTGCTCACGACCTGGCGGTGGTGAAACATATCTCCGATCGCGTGCTGGTCATGTATCTCGGACACGCGGTGGAATTAGGGACTTATGATGAGGTGTACCATAATCCGCTGCACCCTTATACCAAAGCGTTGATGTCTGCAGTGCCAATTCCCGACCCGGATCAGGAAAGGAACAAGGTTATCCAGTTGCTGGAAGGCGAATTGCCGTCGCCGATTAATCCTCCTTCCGGCTGCGTGTTCCGTACGCGCTGCCCGATTGCCGGACCGGAATGCGCAAAAACCCGCCCGGTTCTCGAAGGAAGTTTCCGTCACGCAGTTTCCTGCCTGAAAGTAGACCCGCTATAATCCAGAGGGCTGACAAAGGTCAGCCCTTCTTTTTGGTGAGGTATATGTGTCAGGTTTAGTCTCTTCTGTCCGCCGCGCGCTCTATCGCAAATTATTCGATTTAAACACCCGTTCAGGGCGTCGCTTTGAAGGTATGTGCGCGCTGTTCGCCTTGCTCAGCGTTATTGTTATCTTCATTGAGTCCGGCGTCGGGACGCAATACCATTTAACCTTCGAGGAATGGCGCATTTTTGTCTGGCTGGAGATCTTTATTACTCTGGTCTTTACCCTCGAATATTTTCTTCGCTTATGCAGCTGGGCCAATCCCGCAAAATATGTGTTTAGCTTCTGGGGGATTATCGATCTGGCCACCATTTTACCGCTGTACGTGATGTGGCTATGGCCTGAAATCAGTCTGAGCTATGTCTTCGCCTGGCGAGCGATGCGTGTCCTGCGCGTCTTGCGTATTCTCAAGCTGCTGCGTTTTATGCCTTCTCTGCGAGTGTTCTGGAATGCGTTAAAAAGCGCCCGTCATCAACTGATGTTGTTCTATTCCTTTATTGCCATTCTGATGGTTGTTTTCGGCGCGATGATGTATCTGATAGAAGGGCCCAAATATGGCTTTACTACGCTGAATGCGTCTGTGTATTGGGCAATTGTTACGGTCACCACCGTCGGCTACGGTGACATTACACCGCACACGCCGTTGGGACGCATGGTGGCGTCAGTGCTTATCCTGATTGGATACTCTGTGATTGCGATACCGACCGGATTGATAACCACACACATGAGCAGTGCGTTCCAACAGCGCGGATATCAGCGTAGATGCCCACAGTGTCAGCAGGCGCAGCATGAACATAGTGCGCAGTTTTGTAACCGCTGCGGAAGTAAACTGCCGGGCTAAAAATGAAAAAAGCTGCGAGAGCAGCTTTTTTGTTTGTTACTCGCGCCAGAGAATATGGCAGAGTTTGTGATCTTTTTCGCGACATAATAAAACGCGCGCAAAAATATCGTTAATCTCGCCGTCTTCTGTATCTGCCAGACCAATCACCACTTCGGCAAAAAAGTCAGGGTTCAGGTCAAAATCAACATGCTCCTGCCAGTCTTCTGCCGGGTCGAATAACTCGGCACCACCGCGCTCTTCAAACTGTAAATTGAACAGAATGATGTCGGCTGGATCCAGGTTGTCCGCAGCCAGTTCGAGAAAAATATCGTAAGCCTGCTCAAGCGTTTCGTCTTCAGTCAGGCGATTGTTCAAATCCATATCCATAATGACTACCTGTTTACTGTCTGATGGGCACGTTTTACAGCAACGGACTAAAGAAGTAAAACAGTCGCTCAGCGATCCGCTGCCAGAGTGGTCGTTTTACCCACAAACGGGCATCAAGCAGACGAGAACGCGAAATATAATCATCCTGTACTGCCGCGAGATCACCACCGAATCCGGCATCATCAATGACCAGCGTGATTTCAAAATTGAGCCACAGACTTCGCATATCCAGGTTAACGGTACCGACCAGACTCAGCTCGCCATCGACCAGTACGCTCTTGGTGTGCAGTAAGCCACCTTCGAACTGATAGATTTTAACGCCAGCCGCCAGCAGCTCAGTGAAAAAGGCCCGGCTTGCCCAGCCAACCAGCAGGGAATCATTCTTGCGTGGAAGAATAATACTGACGTCGACCCCGCGCTGCGCCGCTGTACAGATCGCGTGCAGCAGATCGTCGCTGGGAACGAAGTAGGGCGTGGTCATTATTAAATATTCACGCGCCGAATAAGCTGCGGTTAACAGCGCCTGATGAATCAAATCTTCAGGGAAACCAGGTCCCGAAGCGATTGTGTGAATGGTGTGGCCGCTGGCCTGCTCAAACGGCATGATATTGACGTCTGGCGGCGGGGGCAGAATGCGCTTGCCGGTCTCAATTTCCCAGTCGCAGGAATAGACAATGCCCATAGCGGTGGCTACCGGGCCTTCCATTCTCGCCATCAAATCCACCCATTGCCCGACGCCGGCATCTTGTTTGAAGAAACGCGGATCGACCATGTTCATGCTGCCGGTATAAGCAATATAGTTATCGATCATGATCATTTTGCGGTGCTGACGCAGGTCCATACGGCGTAAAAATACACGCATCAGGTTTACTTTCAGCGCTTCAACAACCTCGATACCCGCGTTACGCATCATCGCCGCCCATGGGCTGCGGAAGAACGCCACGCTACCCGCGGAATCCAGCATCAGGCGGCAGTGAATTCCACGCCTTGCGGCAGCCATTAATGACTCGGCGACCTGATCGGCCATACCGCCCGGTTGCCAGATGTAGAACACCATCTCGATGTTGTGACGCGCCAGTTGAATATCACGGATCAATGCCTGCATCACGTCCTCTGAACTGGTGAGCAACTGCAGTTGATTCCCTTTAACGCCAGCGATTCCCTGACGACGCTCGCACAGCTTAAATAAGGATGACGCGACGCTGCTGTTTTCCTGCGCAAAAATATGCTTACAGGCTTTAAGATCGTTCAGCCACTTGGCCGTTGACGGCCACATTGCCCGGGCGCGTTCGGCGCGACGTTTACCCAGGTGGAGCTCACCGAAGGACAGATAAGCAATGATCCCTACCAATGGCAGAATATAGATGATCAAAAGCCAGGCCATTGCGGAGGGCACTGCGCGTCGTTTCATTAGAATGCGTAATGTTACGCCAGCAATGAGTACCCAGTAACCCAGAATGACCAGCCAACTCACCACGGTGTAGAAGGTTGTCATAAATTTAAAAATCCTTTTGAAAGCGTATTGTTAAGAGTTTACGCATCAGGATTAATCTGGCAAATAAAAACACGGGAAAACCACTAGTCTGCATTCGGTGTGGCGTTATAATGGCCGTTCAGTGACTGAAAGAGTAGTAAACATGAAGCGTAGTAGAACGGAAGTGGGACGCTGGCGGATGCTGCGTCAGGCTAGCCGCCGTAAAGCACGTTGGCTTGAAGGACAATCGCGCCGTAATATGCGTATCCATACCATCAGAAAGTGTATTCTCAACCATCAACGTAACTCGTTGCTGTTTGCGATCCACAACATCTGATCTCAAAAGGGCACCGCTGTCGGTGCCCAATGTCTGCTTTTCGTTTTGTTTTTAAAATACTTTTTTGTACGGTTTTACTGAAACCTGCGCGTAAACACCTGCCGCCACGTAGGGATCGGCTTCCGCCCACGCCTGCGCGGCTTCTAAAGATTCAAATTCTGCGATCACCGTTGAGCCGGTAAAGCCTGCGGCGCCCGGATCGTTACTGTCAACCGCTGGCATGGGACCCGCCGTGAGCAAACGGCCTTCATCATGAAGGAGTTGCAGACGAGCCAGATGAGCAGGGCGTACGGAAAGACGTTTTTCGAGAGAGTCTGCGATATCTTGAGCGTAAATAACGTACAGCACGGGTAGAGCTCCTTGAACGGTAAAAGGTCATATTTACGTTATTGGAAAGGCCTGGTAACTGCAACGGAAAGATAACTAATATGTTAAGGCCATACTTTGAAAATGGTTTTTTATCATAAAATCGCGTTTTAAATGCCAGTTAGCTTCACGGTCTTATTGAATATGATTGCTATTTGCATTTAAAATCAGGGCCTGGTTTTTTTACTGAAACGATTATGACTTCAATGACCCTTGATTTACCTCGTCGCTTTCCCTGGCCTACGTTACTTTCTGTCGGCATTCATGGTGCTGTAGTGGCAGGTTTGCTGTATACCTCGGTACATCAGGTTATTGAACTGCCTGCGCCAGCGCAGCCGATCTCCGTTACGATGGTTGCGCCTGCCGATCTTGAACCGCCTCAGGCCGTTCAGCCGCCGCCGGAACCTGTCGTCGAGCCTGAACCGGAGCCAGAACCGATCCCCGAACCGCCAAAAGAAGCGCCGGTAGTGATTGAGAAACCGAAGCCCAAACCTAAGCCGAAGCCAAAACCGGTGAAAAAGGTGGAAGAGCAGCCGAAGCGTGATGTGAAACCAGCAGAGCCGCGTCCGACGTCCCCGTTTGAAAATACGGCGCCTGTTCGTCCAACAACCAGTACCGCTCCGGCAACCACTAAACCGGCGGTGAGCGCTCCATCGGGTCCGCGAGCCTTAAGTCGTAATCAGCCTCAATATCCGGCACGTGCACAGGCGTTGCGCATTGAAGGCCGTGTGAAGGTCAAATTTAACGTGACCTCGGATGGCCGGGTTGAAAATGTGGAAGTTCTGTCCGCACAGCCTGCGAATATGTTTGAGCGTGAAGTGAAAAATGCGATGCGCAGATGGCGTTATGAAGCCGGTAAGCCAGGCTCCGGGCTGGTGGTGAATATTGTTTTCCGCCTGAACGGCACAACACAGATCGAGTAAGCATCAGGCCGGATTTGGCGTTACGCCGCCAAATCCGGCAGAATGATTGCCGGATGGCGATGCTTGCGCGTGCTATCAGGCCAGGGAGGGAATCGGCCGCGGTTTACCGTCTTTATCAACGGCAACGTAGATAAACAGGGCTTCGGTAGCTTTATAGCGCTGGCCGATAGGTTCTGAAGCGACTTTCTTCACCCAGACTTCAATATTAATGCTGATCGAGGTCGTCCCGCGTTTCACGCAGCGTGCATAGCAACAAACCACATCGCCCACGGCAACCGGGCGCAAAAAGCTCATTCCTTCAACCCGCACCGTGACCACGCGACCATGTGCGATCTCTTTGGCCTGAATAGCGCCACCTATATCCATTTGTGACATCAGCCAGCCGCCAAAAATATCACCGTTTGCGTTGGTATCGGCAGGCATAGCCAGAGTGCGTAAAACCAGTTCGCCCTGGGGAGTGTTATTCGTTGTTGTCATTGTAGAACCGACTATAGAGAAAGATTACAGGCGCGATGCTACTAGAATTTACGCGCTGAGAACAGAGGGGATGCGGCCTGCGGGGCGGAAGTAAGCCAGGTTTGATGGCAACAAGGAACGCGAAGGGATAAAAATTCGCCAGATCCGGAGATCTGGCGAGCATTTATTACGATTTATCTTCCTGCGGAAGGTGGCGGTAAATATAGACTCCGCTCAGTAACGTAAATAGTAAAGTCAGGGCGGTCAGGCCGAATACTTTAAAGTTGACCCAAATATTCTGCGGTAGCCAAAACGCGATATAGATATTCGCCAGACCGCACAGGATAAAGAAGACGGCCCAGGCGAAGTTAAGTTTTATCCAAACCGGCTGTGGCAAGCTCAGCTCTTTACCTAACATGCGCTGAATCAGCGGCTTTTTCATTACCCATTGGCTAACCAGCAGCGCACCGGCAAACAGCCCGTAAATCACCGTTACTTTCCACTTAATGAATTCATCATTGTGGAAGAAGATGGTCAGGCCACCGAACACGGCTACCAGAACAAAAGTGATCAATGCCATCTTCTCGACCTTGCGATAGCGGACCCAGCTGTAAATCAAAACCACAGCCGTGGCAACAATCAGCGCCGAGGTCGCCGCATAGATGTCATAGAGCTTATAAAAAGCAAAAAAGACAACCAGCGGTAAAAAATCAAGAAACTGCTTCATTCTTCGATTCCGTCATCAAAAGCACCGGGTACAAGCCCGGAATGCGTTCAGGGTTTATTGGCGAATTAGCATGTACAGGCGGAACAAATAGATCAGCAACACGGCGGAGATCATATTGCTCAGCGTATTCGCCAATACCGCGCCTACATTTGGCGTAAGTACCGCAAAACTTGGCGCAAAAAGCAACAACAACGTTTTTGCCAGCAGCCAACCGATCACTGCTGGTGCAACCAAGCGCATATTCGACCACGCCAGACGCATACTGTTGCGCATCGCGGCAAAGACACCCATTTTGTCCTGTACTAACATCACCGGTGCAAGTGCCAGCAGGATAGCCAGCAGAATACCGGGTACCACCACCAGCATAATACCGATTTGCACCAGCAGAGTAGTCAGAAAAATCAGAATAAACAGCTTCGGCAAAACCGGCGCGCTGGCACCGATGGCGCGTAATGCGCTGACCCGATGACCGGCTGAAATCAGTTGAATCATCAGGATAATACCCCCGGCGAGGATGGCATTACCAATCAGACCGGAAAACGTCGACGCCGCGGAAGCGCGTAGCAAAATTTGCTGTTGCTCCGGGGTCATGTTTTGCACCAGATCGAACAATCCCACGCTGCTGGTTAACTGATCGCCTTCACTGAGTTGCGCAATTTGTGCGTCGGTGGGAGAAAAGGCATGCCCTAACACCACTGTGATAAACGCGCACAACAACGATACCAGCAAGATGGTAATGAATTGATTACGGAAAAAGTTTCCCGTGTCACGGTAAACGGATTTCGCCGTGATAGACATGCACTCTCCTTGAGTTTTGCAGGTGTTCATTTGTGGGCAATTGTACCCTGGATAACTCTACAGTGGCAGCATCGCGCGGTGTATGGAAAAGCATATCTTTGTAAAGCCCCGGTAATTTTTGACTATGACTTCAGCGTCATGCAAGAACGTTGGTTGTTCTCTGCGCATCACGAACAAATAACCATCGCTATTCTGCAACGGAGGTCAGGTACTTGCGTGGCGAAAATATATCAAAATTGATCTGAATTAGGTTAACCAGGATTTTGAATGCAAGTTCTAACTTAATCTGGATCAATAAATGTTAAATTATCAAAGTCAATGTGATCCAGGTTAGATCACTTATTACTCCAATGTGGGTATATTCGTTCCGCTTTTATAACCATAACGATGGAGCGGACATGAAAAAATTAACAGTTGCAGCAGTGGCTTTAACAACTCTTCTCTCTGGTAACGTATTTGCGCATGAAGCCGGAGAATTCTTTATTCGTGCAGGTTCTGCCACCGTCAGACCGACGGAAGGCGCGGGTGGTACGCTGGGGAGCCTGGGTGGCTTTGATGTCAGCAATAACACGCAGTTGGGTCTGACATTTACCTACATGGCAACCGACAATATCGGTGTTGAATTACTGGCAGCCACGCCGTTCCGCCATAAAATTGGCACTGCCACAACAGGTGATATTGCGACCGTTCACCATTTACCACCAACCTTAATGGCACAGTGGTATTTCGGCGATTCCAGCAGCAAATTGCGTCCGTACGTTGGTGTCGGTGTGAACTACACCACATTCTTTGACGAAGGCTTTAACAATAACGGCAAAGAAACCGGTTTATCTGACCTGAGCCTGAAAGACTCCTGGGGCGCAGCAGGGCAAGTGGGTATGGACTATCTGATTAACCGCGACTGGCTGATTAACATGTCGGTCTGGTACATGGATATCGACACCACCGCGAGCTATAAACTGGCTGGCGCGCAGCAGCATGACAGCGTCCGCCTCGATCCGTGGGTGTTTATGTTCTCCGCGGGTTATCGCTTCTAAGTCCTTGATTAAAATACTGAAAAGCTGATCGTTCCACGGTCAGCTTTTTTATTACCAGTTTATTTCTTCCTGCCTTTCTCCCCGTCGATGTAATGCTACTCTTTAAGCAAACTGGCTTTGAGGGCATTGACGATGATGTTGACTCGACTCCTGCTACAACAAAAAATCACACTTTTGGAACCATTCACCGGAGATGAAACGGCAGAGTTCGCCGTGAGTGCTGCGCGTGACTTATTGAATTTTATGGATAAAATTGAAGTGCTGGAGAAACGCATTGCGACTCCGGTTAAACTACCTTATTGCAGCGCCAGTCCTGTTTGTGAGATTGAAGCGGGCTATGCCGCAGGCGTGAGCGATTGTCGTGAGGCCATTCGTCGGGCAGGGTATCCGATTGAGGGTGATGATTAGTTTGCATTTATGTTAACAAAAATGTGCTTTTATTGTATAAGTCTGTAACTTTAGCGCACACAATGGCGGGATTCTAAGGCATCAGCTTAGGGACGGTTAACATTCTCAATCAACATACAGCGCAGTTATGCAACGACAGAAACGGGTAACCGGTTTGGCAATATGTTAACTATCAGGGTGAACTCGTGAAGATTGTGCAGGACAAGCTCAGAAACAGGCAGGCACTGCTGGTATCAGGGCTCATTACGTTGATATTTACGTCGTTGTTTCTGTTTATAATTTATGAGCAGCGGATGGCTGCAGTCAGTGACGGTGTTAACCGCATGCAAGCGCGCATGATGGACATTTTTAACGATAATGAGCTGATCGCCGATGCGATTGGTGAGCGCTATCACCATATTAAATCGGGTGAGCAATGTGGCGATATTTCACAATTTGTTCCCCGCAATGAGAATGAATGGGGAATTAACGCCGACCCAAAGCGTCTGCATTCGGTAACAGGGACAATTATTGCCCAGCAAGCCAGCCACAACGCGCTGTGTATGTATACGGCGGCGGAATTTATTCGTGGTATGGTTAATGAGCTAAATCCGGGCAGCTTCGATGCACATCGTTATATTATCGCCAAAAATTCAGATTATTTTTACTGGTTTATGGCTTCCGATTCGCGCAACTTCAGTTTCTCAAATTCTGAAATGGCGCGGGATCTCACCAACTTTTTCTATCCGCCGGTCGATTTCTATACCCGACTGTTGCAAAAAAACGTCAAAAACAAAGCCCTTAGTTCAACGAACTTCTATACCGATAAAATTACCGGTGAAAAAGCTTACAGCGTGGTGAGCTATATCTACGATCTGTCTGGCAAAGAGATATCAGACCAAATCGTGGCCTATCTGGTTTATGACCATTCAAAGCCCGAATTGCAGGAAGCGTTGGCTCAAGCATTTGACTACCAGCTCCCACCAGAGTTGAATGTGGAATTGGTAAATTTGACCAACAATGAAAGTCTTTGTTTATCCGGTAAATGTACAGGTCAATCCCGTTTTTTAGTGCGCAATTTTTCGGAGAAATATGCGCTGCACTATTCGCTTTCATTAGGCCGTTTTATGACGCGCGATACCCATGCAGGGATCGTGATCCTGCTGGCGCCGTTCTTTTTCATCATGATTAGTTTCTCGCTAAAATCATGGCTAAACGAAAGCGACCTGAAGGTTTATATAGACACCCTGACCGGTTGCTTTAATCGCCGAATACTCGACATCATCAAGCGCCGTGATTTATCCCACTGTTCGGTGGTGCTACTGGACTGCAATAAGTTCAAGGCCGTCAATGATACCTGGGGTCACGCGGCAGGCGATCGTGCGCTGCAAATTATCGCCAACAGGATGTTATCAAACACCCGCACCAGCCACGATATTGTGATTCGTACCGGCGGGGATGAATTTATGATCCTGCTGTTTCGCTCGCAGGCAACTGATGCCATCGCAATCGCTCAACGTATCAGCGGGCAGGTGACCAGCCATGTGTTTGTAGTGGACGGTCATACCGTTCCATTGTCAGTATCGTGGGGGATTGCAGAGGTGAACGGCGAACTGGATGTGGCTATTCAGAATGCAGATAGCGCCATGTATAAAATGAAGCACACGAAAGAAGCGTAAAACCGCCAGAAGTCTCTGGCGGTTGATTTAGCTTACTGCCGGGTGGCGGCTTTCATCGCGCTGACAAAAGCTTTCAGCTCAGTCAGCATCTGTTCCGGTGCCGCAACATTTTTCTCAATGATTTTCACTATTGCCGAGCCGGAAATAGCGCCGGCAGCGCCAGCGTCAATAGCGCCGGTTACCTGCTCAGGCGCAGAGATACCAAACCCCTGTAAAGAAGGCGGAGCATCATATGCTTTCAACTTTTCGACCAGGTGATGCAGCGGTAACGCCGCTCGATTTTCTGCACCGGTCACGCCCGCACGCGAAAGCAAATAGGTATAGCCGCGGCCATGAGAGGCTATCTGGCGCAGCAGTTCTTCATCAGCGTTCGGTGGGCAGATAAAAATTGGCGCAATGTTGTGGCGGAGCGCCGCAGCTCTGAATGGCGCGGACTCTTCAACGGGAACATCGGCTACTAACACGGAATCCACGCCCACTTTTTCACACTGGGCGTAAAACTCGTCAATGCCCTTGCTAAACACCAGGTTGGCATACATCAGCAAGCCAATGGGAATCGTAGGGTGCTTCTGGCGAATCAGCGCCAGCATTTCAAAGCATTGCGACGGCGTGACGCCGGCGGCAAACGCACGCAAGGTGGCTTCCTGAATGGTTGGACCGTCAGCCAGCGGATCGGAGAACGGAATACCGAGCTCAAGGGCATCGGCACCGGCTTCAATCAGCGTATCAATGATTTTCAGTGACTGCTCAACAGACGGATCGCCCAGGGTTACGAAGGGGACAAAAGCACCTTCTTTGCGGTCCTTCAGCTGTGCAAACAGGTTTTCGTAACGTTCCATCAGATTTCCCCTCGCGCTTTCAGAATATCGTGTACGGTGAAAATGTCTTTGTCGCCGCGACCGGAGAGATTAACCACCAGTAACTGCTCTTTTTCCGGGTTTTCACGCATCATTTTCAATGCGTGTGCCAGGGCATGGGAGGACTCCAGCGCCGGAATAATCCCCTCGTGCAGACACAGCGTTTTGAAGGCCTCGAGCGCTTCGTCGTCGGTGATCGAAACATAATCGGCGCGACCAATGCTGTTCAGATACGCATGCTGCGGCCCGACAGACGGGAAATCCAGCCCCGCGGAAATAGAGTAAGACTCTTCAATCTGTCCTTCTTCGGTCTGCATCATCGGGGACTTCATGCCGAAGTAAATCCCGATACGACCATGCTTCAACGGTGCGCCATGTTCCCCTGATTCAATCCCATGGCCGCCAGGCTCGACGCCAATCAGACCGACGCTGGTTTCATTAATAAAGTCCGCGAACATACCGATGGCGTTAGAACCGCCGCCCACGCAGGCGATAACCGCGTCCGGCAGGCGACCTTCTTTTTCAAGGATCTGCGCTTTAGTTTCCTCGCCGATCATGCGCTGAAATTCACGAACAATGGTCGGGAAAGGATGTGGACCCGCCGCCGTACCAAGCATATAGTGCGCTGTATCGTAGCTGCCAGACCAGTCGCGCAGCGCTTCGTTACAGGCATCTTTCAGCGTTGCAGAACCGCTGTGAACCGGGATAACTTCAGCCCCCATCAGACGCATACGGAAAACGTTTGGCGACTGGCGTTCAACGTCTTTTGCACCCATATAAATACGGCATTTCAGCCCCAGCAGTGCGCTGGCGAGAGCTGATGCAACACCGTGCTGGCCCGCGCCGGTTTCGGCGATGATCTCCGTTTTCCCCATACGTTTCGCCAGCAATGCCTGGCCCAGCACCTGGTTGGTTTTGTGCGCGCCGCCGTGCAGCAAATCTTCACGTTTGAGATACAGCGTAGTGTTGGTGCCTTGAGTAATATTCTGGCATTTGGTCAGTGCAGTTGGACGACCAGCATAGTTTTTCAGCAGGTCTGTAAACTGCGCCTGAAATTCAGGATCCTTTTGCGCGCTGACAAAAGCTTCTTCCAGCTGACGCAGGGCAGGCATCAGAATCTGTGGCACATACATACCGCCAAATTCACCAAAATACGGATTGAGTAATGTTGTCATGTCCTTTTCCTTAATATGCGCGCAGCGTCTGAAAGACCGAAGCCAAAAGACGTGCATCCTTGATGCCCGGCTGTGACTCTACGCCAGAATTGAAATCGAGACCGGCACAGCCGGTTTTTGCCGCGTCAACGCAGTTATCAGCGCCGAGTCCGCCAGCCAGTAAAACGTTATCCAGCGATTGTCCGCCTAAAAGTGACCAGTCGAAGCGTTGACCGCTGCCGCCCTGACCATTGTCGAATACGTATTTATCGACGTGCTGATAATCACGAGCTGGCAACGTTTCGCTGACGCTTAACGCCTTCCAGATTTGCACCTGTTCGGGGAGCGCGTCGCGCAGGGCGTCAACATAGGCCTGGTCTTCGCTACCATGCAATTGCACGGCTGTTAGCCCCAGAGCCGCCGCTGTTTCGCGCACGTCGGTGATCTCTGCGTTGCGAAACACCCCGACATATTGCAGCGGTGCGCCGGTCATGACCTCGCGCGCGTGTTCAACGCTGACCGCGCGTGGCGATGTGGACACAAAAATCAACCCGCCGTATATGGCACCCGCTTCGTATGCCGCGTTTGCATCCTGAGGCCGGGTTAAACCGCAGACTTTATTTTCGCCGAGCAGAACGCGACGCACGGCAGCATGCAGATCATCATGCGACATCAACGCAGAGCCAATCAGAAAACCGTTGGCGAAGTGGCTGAGTTCTCGCACTTGACCATAGGTATTGATACCGGACTCGCTGATGACGGTTACGCCATGACCCAGTCGCGGCGCAAGTTGGCGGGTGCGATTCAGATCGATCGACAGGTCGCGTAAATCACGGTTGTTGATACCGACGACTTTGGCGCCCAGTGCGATAGCTCGCTCCAGCTCTTCATCGTTACTGACTTCGGTCAGTACGCCCATTTTCAAACTGTGGGCGACGGCGGCGAGTTGACGATATTGCTCATCATCAAGCACCGACAGCATCAGCAGACAGGCGTCCGCCTGATAGAAGCGCGCCAGGTAAATCTGGTAAGGATCGATAATAAAGTCCTTACACAGAATCGGTTGCGGTGCGATGCGGCTGACGATGGGCAGGAAATCAAAGCTCCCCTGGAAATATTTCTCATCGGTCAGTACGGAAATCGCGGAAGCATATTGTTTATATACGCCCGCAATCTGTGCCGGGTCGAAGTCATCACGGATCACGCCTTTTGACGGAGACGCTTTTTTGCACTCCAGAATAAAGGTGGTGCGTGCACCTTGCAGCGCATCGTAGAAATCACGAGAGCTGGGTTGAACATCATTCTGAAAGCTGGCCAGCGGTTGTTGCTGTTTGCGGGCTTCTACCCAAATCGCCTTGTCTGCGACAATTTTCGCTAAAACGGTTTGCATCATTTACCCTCTTGCTGCCAGTGCAGTGACACGGTCATAGGCCGTACCGCTGCGCAGTACATTAATCACGGTTTGCGCATTGGCTTTTAAATCTTCTTCACCGTGCAGGCGCATTAACATGGCGACATTCGCGGCAACAGCAGCTTCATGAGCGGCTTCACCTTTACCTTGTAACAAGCGACTAAGAATGTCACGGTTTTCTTCCGGCGTGCCGCCAGCCAGCTGTTCCTGGTGGTAAGGTGTCAGGCCAAAGTCTTCCGCCGTCAGTTGATAGCTCTTGATTTCGCCATCATGCAACTCTGCCACAATGGTCGGTGCATGCAGGGAAACTTCATCCATGCCTCCGCTGTGCACCACGGCTGCCCGCTGATACCCCAACACGCGCAGCGTTTCGGCAGTCGGCAGCACCAGTTCCGGACTGTAAACGCCGATCAGCGCCAGCGGCGGATGTGCCGGGTTAATCAACGGGCCGAGGACGTTAAACAGCGTACGGGTTTTCAACTGTTGGCGTACCGGCATAGCATGGCGAAAACCGGTGTGGTATTTCGGCGCAAACAAGAAACACACACCGAGGTCGTCAAGTGCCTGACGGGATTTATCGGCGTTCATATCCAGATTGATGCCAAAAGCCGCTAACAGATCCGAAGAGCCCGACTTGCTGGAGACGCTGCGGTTGCCGTGTTTGGCGACTTTCAGTCCGCAAGCGGCCGCCACAAAGGCGCTGGCGGTGGAAATATTGATACTGTTGCTGCCATCACCGCCGGTACCGACAATATCGGCAAACAGATAATCAGGTCGCGGGAACGGGGCGGCGTTTTCCAGCAGCGCGGTTGCCGCACCGGCAATTTCATTCGGGTGCTCGCCACGAATTTTCATGCTCACCAGCGCCGCAGCCAGTTGTTCCGGCTTCAGTTCACCGCGTACCACGGCGGAGAACAGCTGGTGGCTTTCCTGCTGAGACAGCGTCTGGGCCTGATACAGTTTCTCCAGAATAGGTTGCAGGGTATTGGTCTGTTCGAGTTTCTGTTGCGCCCAGGCCAGCGTTTGCTCCAGCAGACGTGCGCCTTGGGTGGTCAGAATGGATTCTGGATGGAACTGGAAGCCACATACGCGATCGGTATCGTGACGTACCGCCATCACCATGCCGTTAAAGTGGGCGTTGATGGTCAATCCGGCCGGAACGTTGCTGCCAACCAGCGAGTGATAGCGCGCCACTGGCAGCGGATTTGCCAGACCGGCGAACATTGCCTGACCATCGTGTTCAATGCTGGACGCTTTGCCGTGCAGGATTTCCCCAGCCTGTCCCACGTATCCACCATAGGCCTCGACAATGGCCTGATGCCCCAGACAAATGCCGATGATCGGCAGCTTGCCGCGCAGGCGGGTTAACAGCTCCGGCATGCAGCCCGCTTCGCTTGGCGCACCTGGACCTGGGGAGAGCATCAGCACCGGATTTTTCATGGTCGCTAAGCGGTCTATTAATGTCTGGGCCGGAATATGGTTGCGGTAAATCACCACGTTATGACCGTTAGTACGCAGCTGATCTGCCAGGTTATAGGTAAAAGAGTCGATATTATCGAGCAGCAGAATGTCAGCCATTAGAAGGTCTCCTGTGCGTGGTGTGCGGTGGCGATAGAACGCAGAACCGCACGCGCTTTATTACGGGTTTCATCGGCTTCTGACTGCCCAACGGAATCCAGAACAATTCCGGCGCCAGCCTGTACGGTGGCAATACCGTCTTCCACGAGGGCGGAACGAATCACAATACAGGTATCCAGATCGCCATGGGCCGTGAAGTAACCTACTGCACCGCCATAGCTGCCGCGACGACGGCCTTCGGCCTCGGCGATAAGCTGCATGGCGCGAACTTTCGGCGCTCCGCTTAGCGTACCCATGTTCATACAGGCGCGGTAAGCATGCAGCACATCCAGATCGCTACGCAGCTCGCCGACTACGCGGGAAACCAGGTGCATAACGAAGGAATAACGATCCACTTTAGTGAGGTCAGCAACGTAGCGGCTGCCGGGCGTGCAGATGCGCGCCAGGTCGTTACGCGCCAGGTCTACCAGCATCAGGTGCTCGGAAAGCTCTTTATGATCGGTACGCATCTCCAGCTCAATACGGCTGTCGAGATCGCGGTCCAGCGAACCGTCCGCACGACGACCGCGTGGGCGGGTCCCGGCAATCGGATAGATTTCAATCTGCCGGCTGGTGGCATCGTATTTCAGCGAGCTTTCCGGAGAGGCGCCGAACAGTGTGAAATCGTTGTCCTGCATAAAAAACATGTACGGGCTGGGGTTACTTTTCTTCAGCACATAGTAGGCCGCCAGCGGTGACGGGCAGGGCAGCGAGAAACGACGGGATGGAACCACCTGGAAAATTTCGCCAGCGCGAATGGCTTTTTGCATACCACGAACCACGGCGGCAAACTCTTCATCGCTCTGATTGCATTCGCAGCGCATGTGCGGAACTTCAGTGACGGGCAGCGGCGGCGCAGGTTCGGTAAGCTGCTGGCTCAGTTGCGCCAGACGGGCATTAAGACGCTGTTTTTCTGCATCGCTGGGGGTAAATATGCTGGCCTGAATGCGGGTGCTTTTCTTCTGATGGTCGATGACCATGAGCGTTTCTGCCAGATAGAAGCAGTAGTCAGGGCAACGGTTGCCCGCTTCAAGCTGAGGTAAATCTTCAAAACCGGCAACCAGGTCGTAGGAAAACAGACCGCCGAAGAACATCGCTTCACGTTCTTGCGCAGGAACATTCACCAGCTCCTGCAATAAACGGAAGGCATCAAATACGGACAGGGAACATAAGCGGGCGTCTTCATCCAGCAGCGGGCTAACAGCAGGGAATCGCAGATGGCGACCATTCGGCTGTTGTTTGTTCTCAACACCCGCGGGCAGGGCAGCATCCAGCAGCGGCAGCAGCGATGCGCCGTTAGCGGATAATGCCTGAATGGTGACAGTGTCACCGATGGCGGTAATGCGTAATGCGCTGTCGACCAGCAGCAGGCTCTTCAGATCGTCTTTGCTGTCGATATCGGCAGATTCCAGCAGCAGCGTTGCCGGACGTGCGCCACACACCTGATGAAACAGCGCCGTCGGATTTTCACGGTAGGCGGCATCGCAGGCAAGCAGCTCGAGTGTCGGTTTTTGTGTTTGCATCGTTATTCTCATTAATTTTGTTCAAAAAAAAGCCCGCTCATTTGGCGGGCCGGGTATCTGGTTGCATATTGCAGACGTAAGACACTGCCCGAAATCAGGAAGTGCGCCACCAACCGTGCAGAACCAATGTTGCTTTCATCTCAGATACCTTCTTCATGTGAACTTGCGTACTAGTTAACTAGTTCAATGGAATAAAGTCAACACCTGATTTCAGTATATTTGTCTAAACCGCTATGATGGGCGGGTTAAGACATTTAGTGAAACGGGAGCCGCATTGAGCGACACGAATTACGCAGTGATTTATGACCTGCACAGTCATACTACAGCTTCCGATGGGCGATTAACGCCAGAAGCCTTAGTACACCGTGCGGTAGAGATGCGAGTCGGTACACTGGCGATCACCGATCATGACACCACGGCGGGTATTGCGGCGGCAAGAGAAGAAATTTCACGTGCGGGTTTAGCGTTAAATTTGATCCCTGGCGTCGAGATATCAACAGTCTGGGAAAACCATGAGATCCATATCGTGGGTCTGAACATTGATATCGCCCATCCAATGATGTGCGAATTTCTGGCGCAGCAAACGGAACGTCGTCAGCAGCGCGCGCGCCTGATTGCTGAACGACTCGACAAAGCGCATATTCCCGGCGCGTGGGAAGGGGCATTACGCCTGGCTGATGGCGGGGCGATCACTCGGGGGCATTTCGCGCGTTTCCTGGTGGAGTGCGGAAAAGCCACAACCATGGCGGATGTCTTTAAAAAATATCTTGCTCGTGGGAAAACCGGTTACGTTCCGCCACAGTGATGTACAATAGAACAAGCTATTGATGTCATTCATCATTCTGGCGGTAAGGCAGTTCTGGCTCATCCTGGGCGGTACGATCTTAGCGCTAAGTGGCTGAAAAGACTGGTTGCGCATTTTGCTGAACATCACGGCGACGCGATGGAAGTGGCACAGTGCCAGCAGTCTCCCAATGAACGCACCCATCTGGCGACGCTTGCGCGTCAGCATCAACTGTGGGCATCGCAAGGGTCTGATTTTCATCTACCCTGCCCATGGATTGAGCTGGGTCGTAAACTCTGGTTGCCCGCAGGCGTAGAAGGCGTCTGGCAACTTTGGGAACAGCCCGAGACCACAGAGAGGAAAGTATGAGCCAGTTTTTTTATATTCATCCCGAAAACCCACAGCAGCGCCTGATCAATCAGGCCGTTGAAATCGTGCGTAAAGGAGGGGTGATCGTCTATCCAACTGATTCCGGCTATGCGTTGGGTTGCAAAATTGAAGATAAAGGCGCAATGGAGCGCATTTGTCGCATCCGTCACCTGCCGGACGGGCACAACTTTACGCTGATGTGTCGTGACCTGTCCGAACTGTCGACCTATTCGTTTGTCGACAACGTGGCCTTCCGTTTAATTAAAAACAACACGCCGGGTAACTACACGTTCATCCTGAAGGGGACGAAAGAAGTACCACGCCGACTGTTGCAGGAAAAACGTAAGACCATCGGCTTGCGTGTACCCTCGAATCCGATTGCGCTGGCGCTGCTGGAAGCGCTGGGCGAGCCTATGCTCTCTACATCACTGATGCTGCCGGGCAGCGAATTTACCGAGTCAGATCCGGAAGAAATCAAAGATCGTCTGGAGAAAGTGGTGGATTTGATTATCCACGGTGGATATCTCGGTCAGCAGCCAACCACGGTCATTGATTTAACCGATGATTCCCCGGTGGTATTGCGCGAAGGCGTCGGCGACGTTAAACCTTTCTTATAAGGGCGCGAACCGCTATACTACGCGGCCTTAAAATGGCGCTGACTGGCGCCGTTGATTCTCCTGTTCGACGCCTGTGAAGGTAAAAAATCACCAAATCCAATCAAGACGTTAGCGTTAACTCCATGAAATACATAACAAAATGGGTGGCGCAATGAGGAACAGAGTGTACAACAAGACTCCGCGATTCACGACGAAACGCGGTAACATCTACTACATCAACTTTCGACTTACAGATGGAACATTTTTTCGTCGAAGCCTCGGCACAGATTCCTTGCAAGCTGTCGAGGTTACAATGTCACGTCTTAGCGCTTACATCCCCCTTGTTCAAAGTGGTTCATTATCTGTTGAACAGTTCAAAATGCACATTGACGGCTTCAGAGAAGCGACACAGAGAGACTTTGATACTTATCTGTTGGATTGGCTTAGGATGGGCGTTGAAGAAGCTCAACGGATGCCGGAACTTGGACGGATGCAGCGAAAGATCGATCCTGAAAGTGCAATCTCTCCGATTGACAGTGTAACTGAGGCGAAAGGTCGTACGGAAGTTCATCTGAATCGTATATATAGCGGCGATGATTCAACGGCGCGGATGTTGCTTGCCACTTTGTTTAAGAAGAAAGTTTCTTTTGACCAAAGTGATGTAGAACAGGCTTACTACGTGGCGGGGCAGATTGATTTACATCAGGCCATGCTCCAACAAGCCTATGATGCTTTCTATTCTGGTGATCTTGTTCGATATCGCTCTTTGGTTGAGGAGATGCAATTCAAGCTAACAGAAGCAGAACGGCAGAAAAAGCCAGTAGCTAAAAAGGCTTTATCCCCTACGGTTGAACCTGAAAGCCACAATACACCTCTGCTCTCTGTCGCCTGGAAGATGTTTACCAGTGAGAAAGGAAAGGGCTGGGCGGTGGCTGTCGCCAACGAAAACCAGCGTTTCTATGACGTTTTGCTATGTGTTATCGGTGATCTTCCTGTTGGAGTGATCACGAAGCAGCAAATACGGCAGACGCTGGAAGTGATTAAAAACCTCCCGCGTAGAACTAAACTTCCATACTCTCGTTTGAGTCTTGAGGAATGTATTGAGCTCGATGTACCAGAAGATGATCTGATCAGTAGTGCCAACGTTAAAAAGCATCTCAAGATCTATTCTTCTTTTTTCAAAGTGTTCCTGAAAGATGAAAAAGACATTTTAGAAAAAGCGCCAACGGAAGGGATCAAATACGAAGTAATGGAGAATAAGGGCGGCTCTTACTCAAAATCTGAGATGCAGCGCTTTGTAAAATATCTGAATACTTGCACCGATTGGCGGCGTGATTATTTCCTGACTCTGATTTATACCGGGGCACGTCGGGGCGAAATTGCTGCTATCCGTAAAGAGCATATTCGAAAAGATGAAGAAACAGGACGCTGGTACATCTTCATTGACGGCGGGAAAACTGATCAGGCTGTGCGGCAGATACCGTTAAACAAAATTTTAGAAAAGTTACTTTTAGCGCGTATTAAATCGCTCAAATCTACTGAGCCTGTTTTCGGTGAGTTGCCAACGTATGAACAGATCGGGCTTGAGTGGCATAGCATCATGTCTGCTTGTGAAATACAAAAGTTTAATGAATTTGGACAGAAGAGGGTGATCCATGCCCTTCGTCACACTTTCATTTCGGGGGCAATGACAAAAGCTTTGCCCGTAATGGTGCAGTTTGTCGTTGGCCACAGTCGGACACAATCATTAGGTATAACAGCACGTTACACCCATAGACCACTATTGAGAGATTTACTTCCGGTAGTTGATTGCATAAACTGGTAACGTTGTTCCACCAAGGGGTTAAGTATTTTTTCCCTAAATTCAGTTGGTTGCAAAAATTATGCTTGATAGATTTCCTATGATACATCTTAGTTGTTGATGAGGGTTGGGTATGTCAAAAAAATCTAAGCGAACTTACAAGTATGGTGATCAACCAATGAGGGTTATCATTGTTCAGGTGGTGGAACTATTGGGTGGAGCTGCAACTTTGAAAAATGTCGATGCTTATCTGAGGTCAAAATTTCCTCATTATAGGGACAACACTCATTTAAACCTCGCCATTAACACTGTTAACTGTAATAGAAGCCATTGGGATTGTAATAAAGTTGCCAGAAGAACAGATGATGTAACTCATCGTTATCATGAATATGATCGATTATTCAAGCGTGGAAAGATTTTTGAAATCTATCAACCCTCTGTGCATGGCATTTGGGAGTTGTACCAAGATCAACAGGGTAAATGGTGTTACCGTCAAGTGAAGTCGGAGTTTGAAGAAGCAGTAGAGGCTGCTGCTAAATTACCCTCATCTACACGGGAGCGGATTTTAGCAACGGAAAGTAAAACTCCAGAGCTAACCGAAGTCACAACTCGAGTTTATAAGCGAAGCCCGTATGTGGTTGCAGAAGTTCTTTTAAGGGCTAATGGTAAGTGCCAAAACTGTAAGCGTGATGCACCCTTCCTGAAAGAAGATGGCACACCATTTCTTGAGGTTCACCACATTGAGTGGCTTTCTAAAGGTGGAGAAGATTCTGTTGAGAATGCGATTGCGTTATGTCCTAACTGTCATAGACAAGCGCATTATGGCATTCTGGAGTTATTATCAGTTAATAAATAAACCTAAATTTCATGAAGCCGCTACGCTCCGTTTGTCTCCTTACCACTAACGGGGCGTTATGGCTTCTATTGCTAGACACTTAACAAATTGATAAACCGTGTTTGCACGGACACAACTAAAAAAGGTTTTCAAATGGAAATGTTAAAAAGTGCAGTGTTCTCAGATTGCAAACAGTATCGCTATTCAATAACCAGAACCTGGGATGAAACAAAACCCTATGTGGTCTTTATAGGTCTGAATCCTTCTTATGCTGATGCTGAAAAAGATGATCGCACTATGGGCCGTTGTATCTCGTTTGCAAAAAGCTGGGGATGGGGTGGGGTGCGTATTGTCAATCTGTTTGCATACGTCCATACAAATCGCTTCGAAATGATGAGGATGGCTAATCCTGTTGGTTCAGATAATGATCGCTACATAGTTGAAACGGTAGCTAATGCTGGATTGGTAGTTGCTGCATGGGGTGATGACGGACGGCATTTGAATCGCTCTGATGCTGTGCGTGCGCTTCTGCCTTCTGATACGAAATGTTTTAAAATCAATGTAACAGGTGAACCAAAACATCCTCTCCTTGTGCATAGAGATGCGGTGCTGATTCCCTTTATTTAATTGGTAAGGCATTCAGTGAGCATAGTTATTCCGTATTGTGAAAAGGAGCATTGCGCCTCCCTCGTATTATTCCTGTAAAGCCCGTAGCCACATCAAAAGCAAATTAAGCTGACTTTCTGCCACGGCAGGTATTCGGACGGGGTAATGACTCCAACTTATTGATAGTGTTTTATGTTCAGATAATGCCCGATGACTTTGTCATGCAGCTCCACCGATTTTGAGAACGACAGCGACTTCCGTCCCAGCCGTGCCAGGTGCTGCCTCAGATTCAGGTTATGCCGCTCAATTCGCTGCGTATATCGCTTGCTGATTACGTGCAGCTTTCCCTTCAGGCGGGATTCATACAGCGGCCAGCCATCCGTCATCCATATCACCACGTCAAAGGGTGACAGCAGGCTCATAAGACGCCCCAGCGTCGCCATAGTGCGTTCACCGAATACGTGCGCAACAACCGTCTTCCGGAGCCTGTCATACGCGTAAAACAGCCAGCGCTGGCGCGATTTAGCCCCGACGTATCCCCACTGTTCGTCCATTTCCGCGCAGACGATGACGTCACTGCCCGGCTGTATGCGCGAGGTTACCGACTGCGGCCTGAG
>NZ_JAOWDG010000034.1:0-5334 GCF_030334745.1 Citrobacter sp. Cb080
TGCGAGAGTAGGGAACTGCCAGGCATCAAATAAGTGAAGAAGCCCATCCTGCCGGATGGGCTTTTTTGCGTCTGCAGGGATGAAAATCGCCGGATGCGGCGTGCCGCCTTATCCGGCCAGCGTCTGTTATTACCGGATACAGCGCCTGTAAACCTTATTCTTACTGTGATTGCAGCCTCATCGGTTGCAAAGCAACATCCTAAGCTTCCATAACACAAGCCATCCCGCTGCATATACGGTAAACTAAGTGCGATTTTGCATCAGGAAAGCGTCTATGAATCACTCCCTTAAAGCCTGGAACACCTTCGGTATCGATCAACAAGCTAATGTGCTTGTCTGTGCCGAAAATGAGCAACAACTACTAAATGCCTGGCAATCAGCCAATGCATCACATCATCCAGTGCTAATCCTGGGCGAAGGGAGTAACGTCCTGTTTCTTGATGCCTTCCATGGAACGGTGATCGTCAACCGTATCAAGGGAATAGCGATTACAGAACAACCTGATGCGTGGCATTTGCACGTAGGCGCTGGTGAAAACTGGCATCATCTGGTAGAGCATACGCTGCAGCAAAGCATGCCCGGACTGGAAAATCTGGCGCTGATCCCCGGCTGCGTGGGTTCATCGCCGATCCAGAATATTGGTGCCTATGGCGTAGAACTGCGGCGCGTCTGTGAATACGTGGACTGCGTAGAGCTTTCGACCGGCAAACATCTGCGCGTTAGCGCCGCAGAATGCCGATTTGGTTACCGTGACAGTATCTTCAAACATGAGTATCAGGATCGTTTTGCGATTGTAGCTGTTGGTCTGCGCTTACCTAAACAGTGGCAACCCGTTCTCACATACGGTGACCTGACGCGTCTTGATCCTGCCACGGTAACGCCTCGGCAGGTTTTTGATTCTGTTTGCCATATGCGCACCACAAAACTGCCCGATCCAAAAGTAAACGGGAATGCGGGGAGTTTCTTTAAAAACCCGGTTGTCACCGCGGATATTGCGCAGGAGCTCCTGGCGAAATTCCCGACTGCACCTCATTACCCGCAGGCTGATGGCTCTGTGAAACTGGCTGCTGGCTGGCTTATCGATCAATGTCAGCTAAAAGGCATGCGCATTGGCGGCGCAGCGGTACATCAGCAGCAGGCACTGGTGCTGATCAATGCAGGCTATGCTACGAGTCAGGATGTGGTGCAACTGGCGCATCACGTACGCCAAAAAGTCGGTGAGAAATTCAATGTCTGGCTTGAACCGGAAGTCCGGTTTATTGGCCCACTGGGTGAAGTGAATGCCGTGGAGATCGTTGCATGAAGGATAATACCGTCCCCCTGACGCTTATTTCATTATTAGCCGATGGCGAATTTCACTCTGGTGAGCAACTCGGTGAAAAGCTGGGAATGAGCCGTGCGGCAATCAATAAACATGTCCAGACGCTACGTGACTGGGGTGTTGATGTATTTACTGTCCCTGGTAAAGGATACAGCTTACCTGAACCTATCCAGCTATTAGATTCATCACTTATTTATTCTCAGCTGGATGGCGGGAATATAACGGTCCTGCCGGTTATCGACTCAACCAATCAGTACCTTATGGATCGAATTGGTCAACTGGAGTCAGGGGATGCCTGCGTAGCTGAGTATCAGCAGGCCGGTCGTGGTCGTCGTGGACGTAAATGGTTCTCTCCCTTTGGCGCCAATCTGTACCTTTCAATGTTCTGGCGACTGGAACAAGGACCGGCAGCCGCGATTGGTCTGAGCCTGGTAATTGGTATTGTCATGGCTGAGGTTTTACGCGATCTGGGCGCGGATAAAGTGCGTGTTAAATGGCCGAACGACCTCTATTTGCTCGACCGTAAACTGGCAGGGATCCTGGTTGAACTCACCGGAAAAACGGGCGATGCCGCACAGATTGTTATTGGGGCGGGTATAAACATGTCCATGCGTCGGGTTGAGGAGAATGTGGTTAATCAAGGCTGGATTAATCTGCAGGAGGCGGGTATTACCATTGACCGCAATACTCTGGCTGCCCGACTGATCCGCGAGCTGCGCGCTGCCCTGGTACTGTTTGAGCATGAGGGCCTGGCGCCGTATTTGTCCCGCTGGAGGGCGTTGGATAACTTTATCGACCGCCCTGTTAAACTCATTATTGGTGATAAAGAAATATTTGGCGTATCTCGTGGAATAGATGCGCAAGGTGCATTACTGCTCGAACAAAATGGCGTGATAAAACCCTGGATGGGTGGGGAAATATCGCTTAGAAGCGCTGAATAATAAGAAGGGGAGCTATGGCTCCCCTTTATTTTTTTATTTTCGTAATCTGACTTGCTCAACGGCATGATTGGCGCTTTTCGTCATGATTAAGCTGGCTCGCTCACGCGTTGGTAAAATATTCTGTTTTAAATTCAACCAGTTGATTTCTTTCCACAGCGATGTGGCCGTGTTGATTGCCTCGTCTTCCGACAATTTCGCATAGTTATGGAAATAAGAGTCTGGGTTGGTAAATGCCCCTTCGCGGAATTTCAGGAAGCGGTTGATATACCACGTCTGGAGTAATTCTTCTGGCGCATCCACATAAATAGAAAAGTCGACAAAGTCAGAAACAAATACATGATGTGGATCGTGAGGATAGTCCATCCCGCTTTGTAATACATTGAGCCCTTCGAGGATTAATATGTCAGGCTGGGCAACGGTTTTGTCGCCATCAGGGATCACATCATAGATCAGATGAGAATAGACCGGTGCTGTAACGTTGGGGACGCCAGACTTTAAATCGGAAACGAATTTAACCAGACGGTGCATATCATAGGACTGAGGAAAGCCTTTCTTCTTCATGAGCCCACGATCTTTCAACACCTGGTTAGGATGAAGAAAACCGTCAGTAGTGATCAGTTCAACCTTACGATGCTCGGGCCAGCGACTCAGCAACGCTTGCAACACACGTGCAGTCGTACTTTTGCCGACGGCGACGCTGCCAGCAATGCTAATAATATAAGGAATACGCTCGCCGTTGGTGCCTAAAAATTGCTCCAGCACAGCCTGACGCCGCAGGTTCGAACTGATGTAAAAATTTAGCAAACGCGATAATGGCAAATAAATCTCAGCAACTTCTTCCAGCGATAAGTCTTCGTTAATGCCTTTCAGACGAGCAATCTCTTCCTCGGTCAGAGTCATCGGCACGGAATCACGAAGCGCAGCCCACTGGTTGCGATCAAACTGTAGGTAAGGCGACGTTAACGCTTGCTCTTTTATACTCATACGCATGGTCTGGCTGTCATTGCTATATCAGGTCTGCGGTAAAAAACGAAATCATCCCCGGTACGCAATGGCACGCACATTTCAGTTAATTTGGACAATGGGCAGGAGGGTAACACCAGATGGGAGGGAATAATAAGAAAAAATCGTCCCCTGAAACGCAATGTGACGGCTATTCCAGATGTATAAAGATGCACTTTCTCTCTATTGATAACGGCTTGCTGGAGCAAAATGCCTTCTGGGAGCGCGGCTGACGTTGGAAATTTGTTCAATTCGAAGAAGAAATAGATTATTTATCGGTCGTATAGCGCAAAATGTGAGCGATAGAACATTTTATGCAATTTTTTAGTTGCATGAGTGCGCATGTCTCCATAAAATGCGCGCTACTTGATGCCGACTTAGCTCAGTAGGTAGAGCAACTGACTTGTAATCAGTAGGTCACCAGTTCGATTCCGGTAGTCGGCACCATCAAGTCCGGTGGGGTTCCCGAGCGGCCAAAGGGAGCAGACTGTAAATCTGCCGTCACAGACTTCGAAGGTTCGAATCCTTCCCCCACCACCACTTTCTGGCAGCGTTATCGCCGCCTGAGTTGGTTAAAAAATTAATCAGCTCGAATAAAAAAGAGAGAAATCTCTTTTTTATTACAGAAAGAACTGGGTAGCCGAGTTTCAGGATGCGGGCATCGTATAATGGCTATTACCTCAGCCTTCCAAGCTGATGATGCGGGTTCGATTCCCGCTGCCCGCTCCAGACGTGCTGATATGGCTCAGTTGGTAGAGCGCACCCTTGGTAAGGGTGAGGTCCCCAGTTCGACTCTGGGTATCAGCACCACTTCACTTCTCCTTCCCGTTTCTCTCTGTTTACTTTTAAAAGCATTCAACAGCTCAGGCATATGGCCTGGTTGATGTGGTGATATCACCGATTTATCCGTGTCTTAGAGGGACAATCGATGTCTAAAGAAAAATTTGAACGTACAAAACCGCACGTTAACGTCGGTACTATCGGCCACGTTGACCATGGTAAAACAACGCTGACCGCTGCAATCACTACCGTACTGGCTAAAACCTACGGCGGTGCTGCTCGTGCATTCGACCAGATCGATAACGCGCCGGAAGAAAAAGCTCGTGGTATCACCATCAACACTTCTCACGTTGAATATGACACCCCGACTCGCCACTACGCACACGTAGACTGCCCGGGCCACGCCGACTATGTTAAAAACATGATCACCGGTGCTGCGCAGATGGACGGCGCGATCCTGGTTGTTGCTGCGACTGACGGCCCGATGCCGCAGACTCGTGAGCACATCCTGCTGGGTCGTCAGGTAGGCGTTCCGTACATCATCGTGTTCCTGAACAAATGCGACATGGTTGATGACGAAGAGCTGCTGGAACTGGTAGAAATGGAAGTTCGTGAACTTCTGTCTCAGTACGATTTCCCGGGCGACGACACTCCGATCGTTCGTGGTTCTGCTCTGAAAGCGCTGGAAGGCGAAGCAGAGTGGGAAGCGAAAATCATCGAACTGGCTGGCTTCCTGGATTCTTACATCCCGGAACCAGAGCGTGCGATTGACAAGCCGTTCCTGCTGCCTATCGAAGACGTATTCTCCATCTCCGGTCGTGGTACCGTTGTTACCGGTCGTGTAGAGCGCGGTATCATCAAAGTTGGTGAAGAAGTTGAAATCGTTGGTATCAAAGAGACTGCTAAGTCTACCTGTACTGGCGTTGAAATGTTCCGCAAACTGCTGGACGAAGGCCGTGCTGGTGAGAACGTTGGTGTTCTGCTGCGTGGTATCAAACGTGAAGAAATCGAACGTGGTCAGGTACTGGCTAAGCCGGGCTCTATCAAGCCGCACACCAAGTTCGAATCTGAAGTGTACATTCTGTCCAAAGATGAAGGCGGCCGTCATACTCCGTTCTTCAAAGGCTACCGTCCGCAGTTCTACTTCCGTACTACTGACGTGACTGGTACCATCGAACTGCCGGAAGGCGTTGAGATGGTAATGCCGGGCGACAACATCAAAATGGTTGTTACCCTGATCCACCCAATCGCGATGGACGACGGTCTGCGTTTCGCAATCCGTGAAGGCGG
>NZ_JAOWDG010000035.1:0-14260 GCF_030334745.1 Citrobacter sp. Cb080
AGCTCAATCTTAGGCTCCGGCAATGTTTCCAGCTCCGGCAATAGCTCAGGCTCCGGGGAAAAGATGACGGGCAGGGGGGGCGGGGATAGGATGCCAGACAGGGCAGGCCCCTCGGATAAATTCAGGGCAGGGCGGGCCCACGAACGCACGGCGGAAAGCGTGCCAGCGCAGGCGGGCCACCTCGACGGCTTCCCGCTCAGAAAGTCCCATGCCGCCTTTCTGTCTGAATAAATCCAGCTGCATGGGCACCTCTCAACGTAAACAGGCGTTAATGGTCTCGACGATCTGGCGCTGCTCCGTCTCGCTAATGGTCTGCCACTCCGGGACAGCCTCAGGGAGCCCCGGATAAGCAGCAGGCGTCAGGCTCATGATCTGGCGCAGCAGCTGGCAGGTGAACGTCTCGCGCTCAATCTCGCAGTGGCTGGGGTAGGCTTTGCCCCGCTTATCCTTGCGCATGATGCGAGCCGCGTCGGCGTAATAGGCCGGGGTGGCCCACAGGTGCCCACGGATAGAACGCCCGACAATGGTCATGACTCCGCCGCGCTTGATGCGCTTGCCGAACGCAATCACAGGGCCCTCAGGCCCCGCCGATTTGCCACCCTCACGGAACCACTGCGCCAGCGCCTTGGGGATCATGCTGCACAGCTCGGCGGTAAATAATTGCTGCGTTTGCTCGCTCATTGCATTCTCCCGGTGTAAGCCGCTGCTGCGCTGGCCTCGATGGCGTCAGCCATGGCCCTCAGTCGCTCGATCTGACAGGCCAGCCCGTTGGCGGCATTGATTTGCATCTGGGCCAGCTGCATGGTGCTGGCGACCGCCACCCACTGATTGAGCACAACCGGATTAGCGGCGGCATACCCCTCACCAAAGAGGCGATCAAGCTCGCAGACGCCCCGTGATACCAGCAGGCTGGCAGTATCTGAGGCATGGTTAAAAATCAAGCTCTCCAGCATTTCAGGGCTTGGCATTTGGTCATTCATTCTCGGCTCCTCAAGGCATGAAAAAGCCGCCCCTGTCACAGAGCGGCTTTGGTACTAAGGATTGACTGACGATGACGGGGAGACAGTAGCATCACCACGCGCCAGCCGGGCAGTGCGGAACATGGAGCGCAGCAGCACCATGCCATTATCGACCCCATGACGGGCCAGCATATCGAACGCGTCGGCCCCTTCCTGCTCCGGCAGGCATGGCTCAAGGTCTACCGCGTAAATCTCAGCGCGTCCCCGCTCATTGGCGAGGTCTGCGGCCTTGCGGTGCCCTGCTCCCACGTCACCGATGATGTAAAGCGGCTGGTCTTTATAAACAATCTGGAGCTCGTCGATCACACTGCTGAAAAACTCGCAGGACATGGCGCAGATAACCGGGAGTTTGCCGCCTGTCATCATGCTGACCGCGATCCCGGTCATGAGCCCCTCAACGATAATAAGCGGCAAATTATGGCGGGCTTTGTCCAGATTAATCGGGAAGAAAGCGCCCTGACGCAAGCCACCTTTGAGGCCGCGCTTATCGCCAGTGCGGGAGGCTGGCGGGTTAGCCGTACCGCAAATGACCTCGATGGACACATGGCCCAGCTGCAAATACTCACTGATGACATGCAGCGGCACGATCACGCTGTTATTCCAGTAAACCGGGCCGACGACTGGCAGGAACATGCGAGGAGAACCGCAGCGGATGCCCTCAGGAACGGGGAGGGGAAAGCCTGCGGCTTTCTCTTTCTCACGCCAGTACGGGGTTGCGCGGACGGCTTCGGGATCGGCGTTACCCTTGCCATAAATGCGCATCGCATCTGCATAGGCTTTCTGGCGTTGCTTCTGCGTTGCCTGCTCCTGCTCCAGCTGACGGGCTTCAAATTCCTGCTGTCTGGCTTCGCGCTGGGCTTCCTGCTGGCGCAGCTGCTCGGCAGTGGGCTGATATTCGGCCCCAAAGCGGCCCGTTTGAATGTCGTCAACCAGACCGGGCGCACGGTACAGCAGGCCGATGGCGTAGGCTTTCGCCGTGTCCGGTGGCAGGCTGAGCACATAGCGGGCAGTGGATGACAGCAGGGAGGCATTACTGGCCCGCTGAGCAGGTGTAATGCCGGGCTCCTCACTCCAGCGGGTGCAGACGTTCACGGCCTCAGCGTCGCGGCTCAGGTAGCGCAGCCAGCACATGATCCCGGTGATATCCCGTTTCCAGTCCTCAAAGCCGCCACCGCAGGACGGTGCAGGCGTGCGGGCCAGCGCTTCATCCAGCAAATTCGGTATTAACAGCCAGTCATTCTTCCCAGTCATTTTGGCTCTCTCTCTTAACGTCTTCTTTCTGGGCGGCGCTGCTGTTTTATGAACCTCGTCAGCTCCGGCCCGGTTAGCCAGTAATGGCCCTTTTTATCGCGCCCGTCAGAGGGGTGTAGCTCCTCTAACCTGCGCATATGGCGTGGGCTGATCCTCAGTTTCTCAGCCAGCGCCTCGCGGTAAATCTTCAATGGGGTTTCCTCAGGGTTGGTTATTGCCCGCCGATGGTCTGGCGGGACTTTTTGAGTGATTCATGCCAAAAGCACTAAATGCAGGCCATAAGGACTTATGCGGTGATGCGGGCATTTCTGCCCCGGAGAGTCCGCACTGATCTGCTGCCCCTCGCTCTCGCGTCATGGTGATGGGTGAGAGAGCGTCACCCGCTAACCCCCCATGACTGGGGTGTACTTTCCGCCCTTGCTGGAAACGGAAATTAACAGCAGCCGTCAGGCCACTTGATTTGTATTTTGACCATTTTGGTCATAATAGCAAGGTGAATTTATCAAAGTTATCCACAGCTGGCGCGGCTTGCGGCGTCACTGCCGTAATTGAAGCGGTGCAAATGTCGTGACGCCAGACTGGCCCTGACGATGACAAAACAGGGCTATAACATGGCGATTAAAATCCCGGTCAGTGCGCAATTTGACGCAGCAGACCTCAAGCAACAGATTCAAATGGTCAACGACCAGATCCGCATCCTTGCCTCTCAGGTAGGGCAGGCCAACAAGCAGAAGTTTGAGCCCATTAATCTTCGCTCGAAAGACGATCTAAACGCCTTCATCAAGCAGATGCAGAAGCTGCTCTCTATCCAGACAGAGCTCAAGCAGACCATGGGCAAGACTGGGCAGGGCGCAACCAATCCCCTTATGGCGGACTGGTCGAAGATGTACGCAGATCAGGCGGTACGCATTAAAAAAATGCAGTCCATGCTCCAGTTTCTCGGCGTGGAGTTTGACGACGCCCCGAAACCGAAACCGCCAGCGCCTACCCCCTCAAATCCTTCTCCAGCGCCTCAGAGAGGGCCGCAAAACTATAACCAGCCTCCAGCATGGCAGAACCACCTCAACACGATGCTGCGCAACGCTGGCCCGGTTGGCGGCACCATTAACGGGGCAATGAGCGCCGGGCTGTCTGGCGGAGCAGGTGCCGGGCTCATGGGCTTGGTCGGCGGACTTGCTGCGCTCGGAGTAGGAAAGATTATCGGCGCGGTCGCAGACAAGATCGGGCAGGCACAGGACAACGTGATCGGGCTCGACAAGCTATACCGCCAGATGGGGGGCATTGTCAGCTTTTCCAGCCTCCAGCGCGGCGTCATGAGCACCGCCAACAATCTGGGCATGACCAACGGTGACGCCATCGCGCTGGCCTCCACCTATTCCCGCGCCGCCAACATCCAGCCGGGCCAGAACCTTGGCACCGGGATGCTGGTTTCTGGCGGTCTGGCCCGCTCCTACGGCCTCGACCCAAACAGCGTCGCGGGCACGATGGGCCAGCTCTCCGCTTCCCGTGTCGTAAACAACGATCAGCAGCTGCGCCGCATGGGCCTGCTCATGGGGGAGGCTATCGGCAAATCAGGCGCATTTGCGCAGGCTGGCGAAGCTATGCAGGCGATCAGCGACTTTGCCACCCAGCAGGCCCGCACAAGCCTGACCGCGCCAAATGTACCGGGCTATGCGGGTGCAATGGCTGGCCTGATGAGCTCAGGGATCCCCGGCATGGATTTGCAGGGCTCCACCAACCTGCTGAGCCGCATTAATGCGAACCTCCAGCGCGGTGGCGCAATGGGCGACCCTTCACGGGCATTCATGGCCCGCATGGCCCTGCGCAACGGCATCAACAACCCGATGGCGCTCGAAGTCCTCCAGTCTGGCGGCGCTTTTGGCACCATTAGCAGCACGCTGGGCCCTGATTCTCTTTACGGGCAGCGCTTTGGCGGCAATCATCACGGCGATCAGACCCTGCTCGATATGACCCGGCAGGGCATCCACCGGGCCTATGGTTACGGCCCTGATTCAATCGTGGCTCTCTCGCGCCACCTTGGCGTCGGCATCAATGACGCGCTGGCAATCGACCAGATGAGCAGCGCAGATATGAGCGGCGTCTCAAGTCGCCTCAGCCGCCTGAAAATTAACCCTGACGGCGTAAACGCCACCAGTTACGCCGCGCTGGGCCAGATTCAGAGCGGCAAAGGGCTGGAGGCTATGGGCAATGAATACCTCAAGCGCGGGGGCCTTGATGCTGGCGAACGCCAGCGCCTTACCGATGCCCTTAAAGGTACTGACCCGGAGAAGCTGAAAGACGTGCTCACTCAGGTTGCCACCGTGCATGGCCCTGCGAAGACCGAAGGGAGCGAGATCCGCGATAACGTGGCGAAGCTCAACAACCAGTTTGAGGACTACGCCCGCCGCGCCCTGCCTGCTCTCGATGTCATGCGCATGGCACTGGTCAAAATGACCGGGGGCAGCGAGGACAGTCTGCGCCGCGATTATGAGAAGGGGATGCGCCTCGATACGCAGCAGCAGGCCCGCCGCAAATACGGCTGGCGTCTCGATGCCTATCAGCAGGAAATGAACACCTTGCAGGACAAGGGCGTCGGTATGCAGACCGCAGGGCCAGAGGGCGACCGATACAGGGCACTGAAACGCCAGCAGCAGCTCATGCGCCAGCAGCAGCTCAACTTTGTAGAGCATGGCAATGCGAATGCGCACGCCGCTGCATACGGCCCGCAAACAGCCGGAGAGGCGGCGTTAGGCGGCAATATTTCCTCACCATCCGCAGCGGCTGCGGGAAGCGGTGCTGCCGGGAACTGGGCAGGCAATAACGTTGGTAACGTGAAGGACGCTAACGGCAACTGGCGGCGCTTCCCAACCCAGCAGGCAGGCATTGCAGCGTCTGCCGGGCAGCTGCTGCGTTATAGCACCGGGAAATATCAGGGCGGACGCAAGCGCACGCTACGGGAGATTATCAGCACCTATGCGAGCGGTGATCCTGAGGTGCCGCGCTACATCCGGCAGGCGAGCGAATGGACAGGCTACGACCCAGATCAGCAGCTGGACTTAACCGATCAGAACACTCTGCTGAACGTAACGCGGGCCATCCTCCGCAAAGAGAACGTGAAAAATAGCAGCATCCCGCAATCCGTGGTTAATTCTGGCGTTAGCATGGCCCTGAATAACCAGAACAACTACAAGATCGCGCCGGAGACCATGCCAGCGGGCTCCAGTGGCGGGAAAATTGATATTTCAGACGCCAATATCAATGTAAACCTGCAATACCCAGATGGGCGCACACAAACCCAAAGCGTCCCGGTAAAAAGCTCTTTCACGCAGCCGCGCAGCTTTGCCAGTCGATAGCGGTAGCGGACGTGCTGGCACGCCAAAAGACAAGGGCCCATATTCGGGCCCTTTTGCTATCTGCGACGTGGTGCGCTCCAGTGATAATCCGGGGCGTTTAGCCCGTATTCCTGCCGCTCGCCGTCCCGTTTCCGCTGGGCTCGCCTGATACTGGCACGCAACTGGCTTACGTGCTCAGCATCTGGATCCGCCATCATGCGCTCAGGAATAAGCAGCACGGGCCTTTCCATTACCAACCCTGCCCGCTCCAGTCGATGCCCTGCGCTGCCGGGCTCGGTTGGGATTGCGTCAGCTGCTGGCGCACGGCATCAATGCCGGGCTGTCTGATGTTATTCGGCAGGCCGCGAGTGTCTTCGAGACGCGTCGCCAGCTCTACGATCTGCCCGGTGGCCACTCCAGCGATTTCACAATCACGGATTAGCTGCTGATCGCTGATCTGCTGCTGGCGTGCCAGGTGGATTTGCTCGGTGCTCATGTTGCGGCTCACGGTCATATCCGGCGCGAACTGCACAGGGGAGCCGCTCATGGCCTGCTCCAGCGCATCGCCTGCGGTGGATTTGAGCAGGTGCTGGCGAACGGCTGAGAATGCTGCTTTACGCTCCGCGTCGGGGAGGTCATGGGTGGCTTTGAGGGACTTTTTCAGCTCCTCAACCTGAGCGCGGGGGGCTTTGGCCTGCCAGCAGTCAGCAATCAGCTTATGGTCTTCAAAATTCAGCCTTGCCTCACGCCCCGCATCGTCTCCGGCGAGGCTCTTGGTCATAGTGCTGTTTAACGCAGCCAGCTGCGCAAGTACGGCTTTAATGGTCATTATCTGGCACTCCCTTGGTAGCCTTTCAGGCTGATTAATACGCCGTTATTGCGGCCCAGAACCGCCAGACGGCTGTCCACACGGATCGCAGTGGTGTACTGGTTACTGTTTGCCAGCTCCAGCCCCAGCTCAGCAGCCTGCTGAATAGCAGCATCAAGCAGGGCCTGCACATGAGCCACACGGGCGTCGATCAGGGCCTTGGTCAGTAGCTCCCCACACTGGCGGCGCAACAGGGCAGACCGCTGCACGATGGCGGCGATCTGCGTGTCAGTAGTGGCAAGCTGCTGCCGGGCGGCTGAAAGCTCGTTTTCTACCTCAGGGATCAGGCTTGGGGCCATGGCGCACTCAGGGCGCACAGACTCACCAGAACGCAGGCAGGCTTTACCCTCAGCAATCAGCCCGGAGAGCGTTGCCAGCTGACTCTCCAGCAGGGTGGCAGCATCGTGCTGGCCTTCGCGTTGCTCACGCAGCTGCGCGGCATCGGCATCCAGCGCGGTAGACTGATCGAGAAGGCTGATCGCCTGCTCGCGGGTAATGGCAATGTTATTAAACTGAGGCAGCGGCGCGGCGTACTCGCCCAGCGCGTCATAAATTTGGCTCAGCTGGTTATCCACCTGAGCAGTATTTGAATTAGTCATATGTCGTCTCGTCAAAGTCAGCGGCGAGGTGCCGCAAATGCAGACTACTGTCACGACTACGGGGAGGGGCGCGGGCGTTGCCCTCGCATAGTGCCTGCTCTTTTTGGGTACACCTCAAAAAAGCAGTGATTAACGCGTCGTATAAGTTGCTTTTATAACTTAAAAGACGCAATATAAAAAAACGCACTACAGAAAACACCCCATAGCGCGGGAGCTAACGATGAATTGCATGATTTACATGAGGGCCAGCACTGAGACGCAGGACGCCAGCCGCGCAGAGGATGAACTCAAAGCCTTTGCCGCTGCCAACGGCCTGACGATCTGCGGCTGGTATCGGGAGAATATCTCCGGCACGCAGCTGGAGCGCCCGCAGCTCAACAAGCTGCTGCATGACGCGGGGCCGGGCTTTGTGCTGCTGGTTGAAAAGCTCGACCGCCTGAGCCGTTTAACCCGGACAGAGTGGGAGCAGCTGAAAGAACGAATCCGGGCCAAACGGCTGCGCATTGTCTGCTGCGACATCCCCACCACGCTGGCGGTATTGCAGGGCGATCAGCCGACCGGGGCGGGCGGTTTCGACGTTCGCGGCGTGGTACTCGATGCGCTCAACTCGATGCTGCTCGACATTGCCGCAGCATGGGCCCGCGACGATTACGAGACGCGCCGGAAACGTCAGGCGCAGGGCATCAAAAAGGCGGTGGAGGCCGGAAAATACAGAGGCAAACAGGCCGATACGGCGCTGCATAAGAAGATTTTGAAGTATGCCGCCGCAGGACATCGGACGGGGGAGATCGCCAAACTGGCGGGCTGCTCACGCTCCACAGTGCTGCGGGTAACGAAAGAGCAGTAAGAGCGACGGGCCAGACTGGGAAGGCATGGCCCGTCTAAGAGATTGGAGCCCCTGCGCTAACAGGGGAACCAAAAGCGGCGCGGTGAAGGTGGCAACCAAAGCCGCGCCATTGTCAGAACCAACCCAATGGAACCAACATTATGATTATTGCATCACAGCGTCACACGGCGCAAACATTCCCCGGCCTCAGCATTGAGCACGGGCAGATCTGCCAGTACGGCAAACCCCGCAGCGTTGCGATGAACGGGCGCGGCATTCACCAGACATCACTCAGAACGGCGGAGGGCAAAGTGATAACCCTGCCCGTGTGCCGCCTGTTTGCGTGGGAGGCGTAAATGTACCGCATAGACCCGCGCAGGAAAGCGGCGCAGCAGTGGCACAAGCTACTCAATCAGGGCCAGAGCGTTGCGGTCATGCTTAACGGCGTAGTTATCGCCGCAGGCAGAGACCAGCACGATCCCCACGTCAAAATCCTGATGGCGTGCCATCCGGCTGCGGTACTCGTCAGAGTGGCAGACCAGCTGTAAAACCGGGGCCCCTGCGGGGGCCCTATCTCATAATCAATATGGTGTAATGAATTACATAATATGAAAATCAATATACCCGCAGCACTCGCGCTACTCCTCGCCAGCTCCCAGCTGCACGCCGGGGAAATCGCCTCCCGCTTTCTCTGCACTGACGGCTCAATCATCCGGCTGGAGACCAACACCGGGCCGCGCATGATGGTGACATGGAACGGGAACCGGTTCCCAGTCAGAGAGATCACCTCTGAAAGCTACGGCGTCCACATCACCGCAGGCGTACCTCAGCAGACTACCGCCATGATGGATATTTTCTGGCTGGATGGCGGAAACCGGAAATTCTTTGCGACCTTCTCCACCTCTCCGAAAGCTGACACAGTATCAGTGGAATGCTCCCACGACTTAGGCAGCAACCGCCTGCAATTCTGACCTCCTCAGCGCCTCTCTGCGGGGCGCTTTCTTTTTGCCGTGGTAACGCATTACCCCGCCTCGTTTAACAGCGTCGTGGCTGGCAGGCTGAGCCAGTGGCAGGAAATGGGGAGGCGGCGGGCTGGGCCCGCCAAAAAGCAGTCGTGATGCCACTATGGGCAACCCGTGGCAACATTTGAGGCATCACCATGCAACCACCATCCCGCCGCGCCATTCAAGCCCGTGCCCTACGCGCCGAAGGACTCACCATTCCGCAGATCGCGGAAAAGATGGGATGCAATCGCGGCACAGTTTCCAAATGGCTGGCAAAAGACATCACCAAAGCGCAGGCCAGCGGGCTCGACCAGCTGATCAGCGACGCACAGGCCAAATATGACAGCCTGCCACCCAGCGAGGCCGAACGGCTCAGCCAGCTGCGCGACACTCTCCGGGAGCAGCAGCAGGTCATCATCAAGCGCCAGATCAAACTACTGGAGAGCGTGCAGGGCGAGGCTATGACAGCACTCCGCAGCAAAGACCTGCCCACCGTTCGCGCAGCAGCAAGCCTGATCTCCGCCCTTACGCGGGCCTTTGCCCATGAGGCCATGGTGTACCAGATTATTGACCCCGCAGAGGTCATGCGGCAGGCACTGAAAGACGATTAGGCACCATGCCGGGCGATCAGCCCGGCCCCTCCCCGTAAGGGCAAGCACCTGCTCAAATATTAATCTTTTTTTATTTCGGGCAACTCCGGCAACTCGGCGGCAGTGCCTGCCAAATTTGCACTATCCCAATCAATCCAGCAGAACCGCGTCACGCAGCTGCACCCCTCCGGGGATGCACTTTGCGACGCTATGCGACGTTGTAACCTCTTATGTAACCACCGTAACCATGTGTAACCTTTTCTGTAACCAGCATAAATTTCTTATAAATCAATAATGTAACCTTGTAACCTTTTTTAGTATAAATAGTTTCGAATAAATAAATAAGTAAATGGGTATATATAACAACTAGAAATTCGGGAAAAAATGGTTACAAGGTTACAAAGCATCAAAGTCCGCTAATGGCGGTGGCTGTAGCGTAACCACCCTCATGGTTACGCATGGTTACGTGTAACCATTTACGAGGTTACAGATACAAAAAAGCCCCTTTCGGGGCTCTTGGTTAATCGTTGGCGGCTCGCATTGTCATGCGGCTGGCTACGGTATCAGGTAGCGGGGGGATCAGCGTGCCTTTAACCACTCCTGATTTTGTTCGGTGTGATCCCGGCTTGCCAATGATGGCTACACGGTCACGGATCAGAGTGTTGAACTCATGCCCGCTCGTTTTTCCGGTATGGGCGCAGACGAACTCACGCCACCATTGAGCAATACATTTCAGCACAATGCCATTTTCAGCAGTTACATGCGGCAAGCCCTGCTGTTTTTGCACGATGTCATAATGAGCGAAGCTGTAGAACTCCTCGCAAATATCGCCGTAATGGTCAGTGATAACGCCAGAGGACTTGGCGAGACCATATTTTTTATGGAACTCATTCAGGTACTCCGCCGCCTGCTTTGAGGCCAGCTCCGGGCCTGCTTGCTGGTAAGACTCAATGCGACTATTCAGACCTTTGGCAATGGCATCCTGCACGCGTGCTGCGTAGTAACCGGGATCGGCCTGAAATAACGGGCGGTCATTTACTGGGCCAGACGTTGGCTGGATATGTGAGAAACGGCGGGCGATCTGCTCGTCAATCCCGGATTCACTAATCAGCCCCGGAATGGGATCGGCTGAGGTATAAATTTTGGTGTAAAGCGGGACGGTCTGCGCGATCTGGTGCTTGGTTGAAACGGTGATCGCGCTCTCCAGTACAAAGGATTTTTTCGTGATGCGCTCCGGCTCGTTAATAGCCAGAATCAACGCCCGGACAAACTCGCTTGCTGTCCTGCCACTGGCGGAGCCTTTCACAATGGCGTCCAGCTCCTGCTCGTTAACTTCCACCACGATCCCCAGCTTAGAAAATGCGCCATTCTTGCCAAACAACAAGCCTTTGCCGAAGTCAGAGACCGCCTGTAAAAACAGATACGCATTTTTACGGTCTGGCGCGAATCGAGCAGCGGCGATCAGGTCTATGAGCTCAGGAAACTGCGGGAAGTGTTCGCGCCAGTCGTCATTGATTGTCTTATCCAGCTTAACGACAGGGTAAGGTACATGCGCCAACGTGATGCGGGCCTTTCCCTCCTCGTCCAGCGTGACGGTGGCGGCACTGGTAAACATATCCACCTCGACACGCAGCGCCACGAACTGCCGATAAGTGCGGATGCAATCGCCCACCATGCCGCCGATCGCTTTTTTCAGGTCTGCCAGCCGCTCAGTGGCTGTTTTCTTGGTCAGCGCCAAAGCTACCGCGTCCCGCGCTGACTTCTGTCCTTCCTCGGTCGTGTGGTAAAAACCGCCGCAGCTGGACTCAATCAGGCGGAAATCAGACGCACCAAAGCGCTTAATATGGGCGGCGTTGTCTAAGTGGATATATTGCTTTTTCTCCGGGAACCAGAGCGAACGAGTGAGACAGCGATCAATAGCGTGGATGTTCACGCCAAGCGCCTGCGCTTTTTCGTAGCGCTCGGCATCGGGCAATTGAAAGAGGTTAACGCATAGGTGCTCGCGGACGGCTGCGAGGATTTTACCTAACAGCTGCTCAGGCAGTTGCTTAATGTCTTGCGGGGCGGTGATGATGTCAGCCATTACTTTTATTCCTTGTACGCAAAAAAGCAGCGCCAAAAGGCGCGTAACGCTTGATTGCTTGGGAACCAATGGCTATCATCACTATTGCGCGGTGATGATTTGTAGCCAACCCATTTGGTTCCTACGCAAATCAAACCAATTTCGCAGAGGCCCCAGTTACCAGCTGGGGCCTTTTGCGTTTCAGGGCTAAGCATAGCGGCCCGGAAAGGCGTCGGCAAGCAATGATCAGGCGTCGATCTTCATCTTTTTTGCACCACCCTCCAGCCTTGCGGCACGTCTGCCGTTGTGGATAACTTCTTGATGAAAGCGCAAATTTGCCCACACTGGCGGGGGCTGCGGTGGATTGTCTTGATGCGCTGCGACAGCTGCGCCCCTCCCTCTGATGCACACCATTGCATTACGTCGCGTATGACGTAACATGACAGGGAATGACAACCGGAGGACAGCGCAATGCCCCAGCTTAGCATCCGACTACCTGACGACCTTGTGCAGCTGCTCGACGAACGGGCCAGCGCCGAACACCTCACCCGCACGGACATCACCGCAGCAGCGCTGCGGGCCTACCTTGGCGTTTTGCCAGCCCCTGCCGCAGGTGACAAGCTCGACCGGGTGATTGAGTTACTGGAGACCATTGCAGGCGCACCACGCCGTCAGACAGCTGCACCGCAACGTCAGACGTTGCCAGACAAGCCGGAAATGCAACGCACGACAACGCCACCAAATGCACCACAACGCACCACAAGCGATCCGCGCTTTCAGGCAGTTGATAGCGAGGCCGACGCGCTGATCGTGTCACTGACGCAACAGCGGGCCAGCCTGGAGGATATTGTGGGGGCGCTTAATGCTGCCGGGTATCGAACCGCGACCGGGGGAGAGTGGACACGCAGCCGCCTGCGGGATTATCGGCACAAGCTGCGGGATAGTGGACTGCTCAATGGCTAAGAATAACTACGGCATTAATGGCTCACCTAACAGCCATATAGCCCACCCAGCAGGGCTCCCATGTTTCGGCTCTTTACCGGAGTTTGTTTCAAGAGGGGATGTAATACCTGCCGGGGATATATTTCTGCGCGTGGGGAATCATAGAGGCCCTAATAGCGGCTTTGGCGTGCGTCATATCTGGGCAGAGCATGAAAAGGAACTTGTGCGGCTCGGTTATCATACCGTGAATGACGTGGCGCGTTTTGTGTGTGATGTGATTCAGCCGGGTGCAGGCGTTTATTGTGAGTTTAATCATCCGGGAGGGAAGCACAGGCCAAAGGTTTTACGCTCGGCGCTTGGGATCGTCATTCTGGAGCCAAAAGAGGCCGACTGGGCTCAAAGCGGATGGATTTACAGCGTAGTAACGGCGTATGAGACACACCGGACACAAGGCACGTTGTTAGGCAGGCTATAAAAGCAAAAGGGCGCAATAAGCGCCCTTCGTAATGCTTGGTAGCCGCAGCCAATCTTTAGCTCGTGGGTTCAGATACCAACCTGATTATTCAGGTTGAGCTACCGACAGGAGACCAGCCTCCTGACTGCCCAGCGCAAAGGGCCAATTTCTGGTTGATGCCCCCTGCGAATGCTCTTGCAGTACAACAATAGTACGCTATTGCTGACGTATTCGTCAACCTTCCCAGCCCTTACGGGGAGAGGCGGCGCGGGGGCCGCAAAAGAAAAGGGCCCGCAATGGGCCCCCGTGGTTACATCATGAATTTGCCCGATTCTTTATACCCCTGCGGGATAGCCTCAGGCAGGGCGGCGATCTTGTAGCGGGAATCTGCCCGCATATATGGCGAACTAACCCAGCCAACGCGACCATCCTCACGGCATTGGATGTAAGCCCCATTCTTACGCTCAAACCAGCAACTAACGAAAGCGCGGCAAAGCGTTTTCATTTTGTCTTTCTCAATTGACCGCTCCATCGCATAGATTTTATTTCTATGGAAACCAAAGCAGCGCACGTTTTCGGCGTATTTTTCTAACTCAGCACGGTTTACATCAAACCATGCGGTTAAATTCAATTCTCCCCAGCCCACAGCCCGCCAAAATACCAATGAGGGATAACCCTGAATATCAATAAATGCGTGCCCAAACTCTTTTGCAGGCAAGTCTTTTTCATCGCATTTGCTATTCACATAATCAGTGTGCTGCTCAGGCGAATAAGCGAGAGAGAATAAATCACGGGCCAGCATCTCGTTAATCGCATGGATCATAAGTTTGTGCAGTAATTCGGGCCTGCTGATTTGTTTCACAGTCAAATCCTTGCGTTATACCCCAATTGGCGGGGCGTTAGTGTTGGCGCAGCATAGCGTCCATTTTTCTGCAATACAGCGTCCTGCATGACGTAATACAGTGAAATACGCGGCACTATCCCCGAACACGCTTACCCGCCATTCGGGCGCACTTATCGACCATGCGGCGCAGGGTATCTCCGCGTTTTCCGGGTAGCGAAAGCGCGAGGGCTTTACGGTAGCGAGTGCAGGCGCGACGGTAGCAGCCCAGACGTTGCAAGCGCTCCGCCTCCATCTGGTAGCGTGCAGAGGCCAGAATTTGCGACGTATTCAGCGGCGTGGCGTCCGGTATATCAAGATCGTCGTATTCCTCGCCCTCGTCATCCGGTGATAGCTCAATCTTAGGCTCCGGCAATGTTTCCAGCTCCGGCAATAGCTCAGGCTCCGGGGAAAAGATGACGGGCAGGGGGGG
>NZ_JAOWDG010000036.1:0-9717 GCF_030334745.1 Citrobacter sp. Cb080
CATATGCTTGTGGAAATCCCACCCAAAATGAGCGTATCCGGCTTTATGGGGTATCTGAAAGGGAAAAGCAGTCTGATGCTGTATGAACAGTTTGGGGATATGAAATTCAAGTACAGGAATAGAGAGTTCTGGTGCCGGGGATACTACGTAGATACGGTGGGTAAGAACACGGTGAAGATACAGGAATACATAAAGCAGCAGCTTGCAGAAGATAAAATGGGTGAGCAGTTATCGATCCCTTATGCGGGTAGCCCGTTTACGGGCCGTAAGTAACGAAGTCTGATGCAAATGTCAGATCGTATGCGCCTGTTAGGGCGCGGCTGGTAACAGAGCCTTATAGGCGCATCCGAAAAACCTCCGGCTATGCCGGAGGATATTTATTCGACAGGGAACCACTATGTTTGAAACGCTCTCTAAAGCCGGGAAGTATTTAGGTCAAACCGCCCGATTAATGATAGGTGTGCCGGATTACGACAACTATGTTGAGCATATGCGCGTCACGCATCCGGACCTGACGCCAATGACCTACGAAGAATTTTTCCGCGAACGCCAGGATGCGCGCTACGGGGGGAAAGGCGGCGCGCGCTGCTGTTAATGCTCTTCATCATTCAAGCTGCAGGTGTGTTCACCCTGGTCACTTACTCTAGTAAGCACCAGGGGTTTCGCTGCGTTGCTGCCATCAGGCATCCCACACCATAATCACACCGTAAACGATTCTACCTTTTCGAACGCTGCGCGCAGCGTCTGTGGCGTTAACGTTACCGGCAGTGCATGAATGGACTCCACCGGGCGCAGGGTGTGCGCAATCACGTTGTCGATTTCAGCGCGGTTGTTGATGTCCACGTCCAGTTGAGCCAACCGGGTTGGCAGGTTGAAGCGCTGATAGGCAGTAATTAACTGCGCCAGCACATCATCTTGTCCCAGCAGCGCGCTCTGCACCAGTATGCCGTACGCCACTTTGGTGCCATGCAAAAACTTCTCCGTTTGCGGGAGCACGGTCAGGCCATTATGTACCGAATGCGCCGCCGCCACGCGGGTGTAGCGCTCACCCAGACCGCCGACCATGCCGCCTCCGGCAATAATTGCATCCACTACATCGCAAAACGTGCGGCTTAACGTACCTTGTTGCTTATCGACCAGCGCCTGCTCGCTGCTTTCCAACAGGACGTCGCGGATCGTCTGCGCAGCATGGATACCCAGACGTACGGTCAGAGGCAGGTTTTCCGGCTCAGGTGCGAGCACGACGGCCTCGTACCATTTCGCCAGCGTGTCGCCGATCCCCGCCAGTAAGTATTCTTCAGGCGCATTGAGAACGATCTCTGGCTCGACCAGCACAAGGAAATTGGCGTCAGCGAAAATTTCGAAATGCAGCGCCTGGCCTGCATCGTTGTACCAGACGGAGAGCGGTGTCCATGCGGCGCAGGTCGCTGCGATAGTAGGAATACCGACAAAAGGCAGACCCAGACGACGAGCCAGCGCTTTGGCCGTGTCGAGCAATGTCCCGCCGCCCACACCAATCACCACGCTGCGATTCTCTCCTGACTCTTTTGCCAGTTGAGTAACATCGGTTTCGCTGCAATGTCCCGTAAACAGCAGGTGCCTGGCATCGGCAAGATGAAATGCCTCAGGCAGATAAGGGCGGGCCGCATCGATGGCGCGTTCACCGTAAACCCAGACGGCGCGTGAGAGTTGCTCTGCGGTGAAAAAATCGTTGAGTCTTGACAGGCTGCCGGGATGGGAAAAATAGTTGGCCGGGCCGGTGACGACGCGAATCTCGGTATTACTCATGTTGTGTTGTCCTTTTGGCTGTCCTGTCAATGCAGGTTATTTTTATATAGACGTCTGAACGTCTTGATTGCCAAATACTAGCATCGTGCTATAGTGGCTTCAACCACAACATCACCCGCTGGGATAACAATAATGAGTAATAACCCGCTGATTCCGCAAAGCAAACTGCCTAATCTTGGCACCACTATCTTTACGCAAATGAGCGCGCTGGCGCAGCAGCATCAGGCCATTAACCTCTCGCAGGGATTTCCTGATTTTGACGGCCCACTCTTTTTGCAGGAACGCCTGGCGTATCACGTCGCGCATGGCGCAAACCAGTATGCGCCGATGACGGGCGTACAGCCGCTGCGCGAAGCCATTGCGGATAAAACCGCGCAGTTGTACGGCTATAAACCTGATGCGAATAGTGAAGTGACCGTGACGGCGGGGGCCACAGAAGCGCTGTTCGCCGCAATTACGGCGCTGGTGCGTCCTGGCGATGAGGTGATTTGTTTTGACCCGAGCTACGACAGCTATGCGCCCGCGGTCGAATTATCCGGCGGCGTAGTTAAACGTATCGCGCTGCAACCGCCGTCTTTTCGCGTCGACTGGCAGGAATTTAGCGCTGTACTCAGCGAACGTACCCGACTGGTGATCCTTAACACGCCGCACAACCCTTCCGCCACCGTATGGCATCACGCCGATTTTGATGCTCTGTGGCAGGCAATTAAAGAACGCGAGATCTTTGTCATCAGCGACGAAGTTTATGAGCACATTTGCTTCGCCGGACAAGGACATGCCAGCGTGCTGGCGCATTCACACCTGCGCGAACGCGCCGTTGCCGTTTCATCGTTTGGGAAGACCTACCATATGACCGGCTGGAAAGTCGGCTACTGCGTTGCGCCTGCCGCCATTAGCGCTGAATTACGCAAGGTACACCAGTATCTGACTTTCTCAGTTAATACGCCGGCTCAGCTGGCGCTGGCGGATATGCTGCGGGAGGATCCAACACACTATCGTGAGTTGCCAGCCTTTTATCAGAAAAAACGCGATGTGTTGGTGAACGCGCTGCGTGACAGCCGGCTGGAAATTTTACCGTGTGAAGGCACCTATTTTCTGCTGGTCGATTACAGTGCCGTCTCCACACTAAACGACGTTGAGTTTTGCCAGTGGCTGACCAAAGAAGTGGGCGTTGCCGCGATCCCGTTGTCGGTTTTCTGCGCCGATCCTTTCCCGCATAAGCTGATTCGCCTATGTTTTGCCAAGCAAGAATCGACGCTGCTGGCGGCAGCCGAACGTCTGGTTGCGCTGTAGTTATTTTACTGTCCAGGCTTTGGAGAAGCGACGGTCGGCAAATAACTCTTGCAGACCGTTAATTTGTTTCAGACGTAAAACCTCATCGTCGTCCATACCTAACTCTTTACTGATTTTCTCTGCGCTCCATCCCAGGAGCGATAATTCACGAACGATTTCCGACATGGCATGAATTTTATGCCGCCCACGGGCACGGTTATGACGAATTGTCGCTGCCATGCGTTCATGGCGTTCACGCTGTAAACAGGTGACCGGCAGGTAGCCATGCAGGCGTGATTTCAGCGATGGTTTGCTTTTACCTAGCTCATGACGGTGGAAACCATCGACAATTTCGTATTCTTCCGCCGTGGAGTGAACTACCACGATGGGCTGCGTGAATCCGTCTGCTTCGAGGGATTTCTGCAGCAGTTTTTTCTCCGGAGGCGCAACGTTATTGGGGTTATAGTCATTGGGTGAGATATGCTCATTTTTAATCCATAGTACACAATCTACTGGCTCTTCGCGAAAAGGGCTGACGCTGTGGATAGCCATTCTGAATTGGTTGATTGCTTCAATTCGTTCTTCTTCTGACAGCCCAGAAAGAAAACCAGTGAGTTCTTGAGTTAGTCGGTGTTGCATAAGATTCCCCATTGCTGGCGTTTTATTTTCATGCGTTCATTATAACGTTGGTAGTTTTTGGGTTTTGTGGGGCTGAATGACAGCGCCCGGCACCAGTAGTCGTTATTCAGCAGGACTTTACAGATACGCCGCCACGACGGAATATCCGCTGAGCCAATATCTTTTTCCTGAGTTTGCGGGATATTGTCCATGCCCTTTTTCTTATACCACTGCAAATAGATGGCGATTTTATTGCGATAATGCTCAGCGGTCTTTTCCGGCATGCTATTGAGTAGCAGCATGGCGTATTCCTGCCAGTTTAAATGTTCGGGTTTTAATATTTTGCGGTGCCCGTAAAAATGGTTGTCCTGACCGGCATAAATTCCGCCACTTTTTACACCGCTGACACGGGCACACATGGCTGCCCAGCGCTCGGGTTCAATGACGTGATATAGCCATAATCCCTGACGCTGTTCCGGGCCAAAGGGCTCACAAATACGCATGTAACGTGTTGGGACACCGGCCTGATACATGAGATTGTATAAGGGATTGCACGACATTCTGGTTTTTGCGAACCAGGTCCAGATATCGGCAGTTTTCCAGTCATAAATCGGGTAAATATACCAGGTATGCCCGCCGGGGGCGCTGGTGGTCCAGGGTTTGTCATCGGCAAAGCGCTGCTTTTGCGAATTGGCAATGGCGACAAAACGGTTATATGACTCATCGGCGCGGATCCCGACCATCATGCCGGCTGGACGTTTCTCTGAATACCAGTCAGCGAACTCGCGAACAAATTGTTCAAAGGTCATGCCGGGTTGATAGAAGGAGAAATACTCTGGATCGGTTATGGCATCCGTGGGAGGCTGGCGAACCCACGGAGTACCTGGTTCCCAACACTGCCATTCTGGCTGAAATTGAGAGAGGGAATTCTGGGTGGTGAGCGGTAAAGCCACCCAATAAAATCGCTCGATGACATCGGAATAACGTGCACGAAGCGCCTCAATATAATCAATAGTGCAGGAAAACTGGGCTTCCCAGTCGATAAATAGTACATCAATTTTTTTATGCAGTTGGCGTGCAAGCATAGCTGTCAGATGTAACATCAGTCCTGAATCTTTCCCGCCGGAGAAAGAGACACAAACCCGAGGCAGAGTTTCCAGCGCCCAGGTTATGCGCTCCAGAGCGGCGTCCAGCACATTTTGATCAAGCGGGATTTTATAAATAGACATATTAAACTCATATCAAAATTATTATTTAAAACAATAACAAATGCTGACAATAAGATATGCTAATTTTTTCCAGGTGCAACGTTTTAATACATTCATGGCTATTTTGAATTATGCTCATTCATAAATATTTAAAATGAATAGGTAAAGTTCTACTTGTTAGTCCTTTGATCATGTTTATCATTTATTTTATTAATTAAATTAACGAAGCCAGTATTGTTGAGTGATGCTCTGTTATACATCAAAAATAAATTTATTTTTGGTAAGGGTATATCGATACAGATCTCTTTTAAATTAAATGATCCGGTATATTGTTCGTAAATATCTCTTGGTAGCAGACCTATGATGTCTGTATTTGAAATAATGTTAATGATCGTTATTAATGAATCGCTGCGGAAACCAATATCTCGATTAGCCAGCAAGGCGCTGGTTTTTTGCCAGTATTCTTTAACGCCAGGATCTTCAGAAATAAGTTGCGTGAACTGTTCTTTTAATATTGTTTCAAGCGTGCTTTCTCCATTAATTCTTGGATGGTTTTTGTTGCAAACTAATATTGTTTCAGCAGTTTTAAATGGTGAGCATATTATCGAGCGATTACTCACTGGGGCGGTAGCAATGACTAAATCTGCTTTTCTGTAAGCCAACAGATTTTCCGTACTTTCAGCAGTGATGAGTATGTTATGGTGCTCAATTTCGACATGCGAGTCTTCTCTGAGAAAATGAATAACTTCCTCAATGTTGATAATGGTTGGCAGTTGTGGACAGTAAATAATGAATTTTTTCTTCAGACTGGAGTTATTCATGATGTTTATTGTCTGCTCCAGACTGTTGAGGTTTTTCTCAAGATGATGATGGAGGTTAATCCCCATAATCGTTGGCGTTAGGCCTTTTCCGGAGCGGATAAACAGCGGGTCATTAAATTGTGTGCGTAGCCGTTGCAGTGACTGGCTAACGGCAGAGGGGGTAATATACAAAGTTTCAGCAGCTTTAGTGATACTCAAATGTTGATAAATACACTCAAAGATAACCAACAGATTGAGATCGAACTTTTTGAGGTCATAGAGGTTAGCCATGCATACCTTCCTGTGATGGTCATGTTTTGAATGATTTAATTTTGAAATATTTTAAGTTGTGATTATTCTTGTGATTTATGTTTGTGTGCTTAATGAATTATTAATTTAAACTAAAATAGCACATATTGCATAATTTTGACCAAAAAAGTTAATTTAAATGAGTGATTGACATGAAAATGATAACAACCACTCATTTTGTTACTTTTATTTATTACCCATGATAATGTTTAATTTCTCCTTATCCGGCAAGCCGACTTCCTGTTGTAACGTATCGTCTTTACTCATGTAATAGATAGCCGGCGTGACGTTGGCGCCTAAATCATCCATCAACTTTTGATTGATATTCAATACCTTCATCTGCTCCGGTGAAATGGAGGTCGGGATTTCTAGCTTCATATTCCCACCAGATGCCTCATAGTCATGCCAGGTCTTGGCCGGATCTTTTGCGGCCAGAATCGCAGCGGCGGTAGCCGGGCTTTCGGGTTTAATTACGCCAACCAGTATTGTGCGCAACTGAACTTTACCTGAGTCTACCCACGGGCGAGCCTTTTGCCAGAACTGTTTGCAATAGGGACAGAAGGGATCGGCAAACACATAGACAATGACTGGAGCCTCTTTTTTCCCGTCCAGAATCCAGGATGTTTTTTCCATTCGCTGCCACATTTCGCGTCCGGCAGGGGCGTAGATCTCTTTTTCTATCAGTGTATTACTGAGGTTTTCACCTTTTTCGTTATACATATAACCGGAAATGGCGTGTTTGCCGTCAGGCGTAACATAGATAGTAACGCCCATATCCTGGTATTTTCCCAGGTAGCCCTTCATTCCACCCGGCGCGTCGAAGGGTTTGAGAATAGTAATGCCCTGTTTCTCAATAGCTTTAACGGGGGCAGGAAGTTCTTCGGCGTGCACCACGGCAGGAAGCAGGGTTAAGAGTAAGGTACGTTTAAACATTGATTTTCCTTATAAAATCAGAAGGAAAGGGGGCTAAGTTGCAAAACCTATCGCAGCCATAGGTAAGATCGACCGTCTGTCGATTGCCCTTTCTTGAGTGGGGTGATGTAATCCCAATCGCTGTTACGACCTTTGTTAAGGTAATGTAGAGCGCAACACATAGCCAGCCCTGCTGGCACTGACGTTACCTGCGGGTAGCTCGGGTAATGAGGCTCCCTGCAAAGGGGGCCTTTTTTACTTTTATCTTTAGGTTCACAACATGAGTTTGAGTGGGTTGTTAGTTAACGCTTATTGATTTGATAAAGGAAACGCATTAGCCCTGCGAAGAGATTTTCGTTAACTTATCTCTCAACGAAAACACGGAGGAAGTACAGATGTCTTTGATTAATACCAAAATTAAACCTTTCAAAAACCAGGCGTTCAAAAACGGTGAGTTCATCGAAGTAACCGAGAAAGATACCGAAGGTCGCTGGAGCGTCTTCTTCTTCTACCCGGCTGACTTTACTTTCGTTTGCCCGACCGAGCTGGGTGATGTGGCTGACCACTACGAAGAACTGCAGAAACTGGGCGTAGATGTCTATTCCGTATCTACTGACACCCACTTCACCCACAAAGCATGGCACAGCAGCTCTGACACCATCGCGAAAATCAAATACGCGATGATCGGCGACCCGACTGGCGCCCTGACCCGTAACTTCGACAACATGCGTGAAGATGAAGGTCTGGCTGACCGCGCAACCTTCGTTGTAGACCCGCAGGGTATCATCCAGGCAATCGAAGTTACCGCTGAAGGTATCGGCCGTGATGCGTCTGACCTGCTGCGTAAAATTAAAGCCGCACAGTACGTTGCCTCTCACCCAGGTGAAGTTTGCCCGGCGAAATGGAAAGAAGGCGAAGCGACCCTGGCTCCATCCTTAGATCTGGTCGGTAAGATTTAAGTCGCATAATTTGTAGGCCGGATAAACGCAGTGCATCCGGCCATTCCACAGGCGCAGTTTGCGCCTGTTTCATTCCAGCACCATGACGCAAGTTGCATTAATGCAGTCCCGCAAAGTCGGCTTGCATGATGATGTTTTCAGAGAGGGAAGAAGAATGCTCGACACAAATATGAAAACCCAGCTCAAGGCTTATCTTGAGAAACTGACCAAACCTGTTGAGCTGATTGCTACGCTGGATGACAGCGCTAAATCGGCAGAAATCAAGGAACTGCTGACTGAAATTGCTGAACTGTCAGAAAAAGTCACCTTTAAAGAAGACAATACTCTGGCGGTACGCAAGCCATCGTTCCTGATCACCAATCCAGGTTCTCACCAGGGGCCGCGCTTTGCCGGTTCTCCGCTGGGCCATGAGTTTACCTCCCTGGTGCTGGCGCTGCTGTGGACCGGTGGTCATCCGTCAAAAGAGGCGCAGGCGTTGCTGGAGCAGATCCGCGATCTCGACGGTGATTTTGAGTTTGAAACCTATTATTCGCTTTCCTGTCATAACTGTCCGGACGTGGTACAGGCGCTGAACCTGATGTCGGTACTGAATCCACGCATCAAGCATACGGCGATTGACGGCGGTACATTCCAGAACGAAATTACCGATCGCAACGTGATGGGCGTTCCGGCGGTGTATATGAACGGCAAAGAGTTCGGTCAGGGGCGTATGACGCTGACTGAGATCGTGGCGAAAGTAGATAGCGGCGCAGAAAAACGTGCGGCACAAGAGCTGAACAAACGTGATGCTTATGACGTGCTGATTGTCGGTTCCGGTCCTGCGGGGGCGGCAGCGGCAGTGTACTCTGCACGTAAAGGTATTCGCACCGGTCTGATGGGCGAACGTTTTGGCGGTCAGGTTCTTGATACCGTTGATATTGAAAACTACATCTCGGTACCGAAAACCGAAGGCCAGAAACTGGCGGGCGCGCTGAAAGCACACGTTGATGACTATGATGTTGATGTGATCGACAGCCAGAGCGCAAGTAAACTGGTTCCGGCGGCGCAGGAAGGCGGTTTACATCAGATTGAAACGGCATCCGGCGCGGTGCTGAAAGCACGCAGCATTATCATTGCCACCGGTGCGAAATGGCGCAACATGAACGTTCCGGGTGAAGATCAGTATCGCACCAAAGGCGTAACCTATTGCCCGCACTGCGATGGCCCGCTGTTCAAAGGCAAGCGCGTTGCGGTGATTGGTGGCGGCAACTCCGGTGTTGAAGCTGCTATTGACCTGGCAGGCATTGTTGAACATGTGACGCTGCTGGAGTTCGCACCTGAAATGAAAGCTGATCAGGTGCTGCAGAATAAGCTTCGCAGTCTGAAAAACGTCGATATTATTCTGAATGCGCAAACGACAGAAGTGAAAGGCGATGGCAGCAAAGTCACCGGCCTGGAGTATCGTGACCGCGTGAGTGGCGACGTTCACAGTGTGGAACTGGCGGGTATCTTTGTACAGATAGGTCTGCTGCCAAACACCAACTGGCTGGAAGGTGCCGTCGAGCGTAATCGCATGGGTGAAATCATCATCGATGCCAAGTGCGAAACCAGCGTGAAGGGGGTTTTCGCCGCTGGTGACTGCACCACCGTACCGTATAAGCAGATCATCATCGCGACCGGTGAAGGCGCGAAGGCCTCATTGAGTTCGTTTGATTATCTGATTCGCACGACAGTAGCATAAAAAAAGTAAGATACACCTGCAATGCCAAAACCGTCAGCCATCCGCTGGCGGTTTTTTTGTGCACAGAAAACCCCCAGCTAGGCTGGGGGTTCCGGAAAGCTTTCAGCTTTGGGCCAGTTATTAAAACCCCT
>NZ_JAOWDG010000037.1:0-123735 GCF_030334745.1 Citrobacter sp. Cb080
GAGTAGAGTAAGAGGCAGGGCGTAGTCGGACTATTTCCCTGCCTCTCCTCCCCGAACCGGACGTGCACCTTTCAGCGCATCCGGCTCTCCATTTAAATGCTGGCGAACGCCATTGCCACTTCTGTAAAGCGCGATGTATACGTGTTTCTGGTCTCCGTCCTCAGATAGGGATTACCTTCGGGTAGCCGCCAGCGGAACAGCTTCTTGCCTTGCCCCACCAACCGGTACAGTATTTCGCCGCTGAGCTTGCCGTGATTGGTTTTACCAAATAAAACCCACGTTTTGCTCTGACCCGGTTTCGGTGATTTACACCACCACCTCATCAGGGAAGCGATACCTGTACGGTATTTGCGGGCCAGCCAGTGAGCCAGCTTCCAGAACACGACACGGTCGATATAACTGAAGACTTTGGCCTTAAAATCAACGAACTGATAGAACATGGCCCAGCCTTTCAGTTTTCGGTTGAGTTGTTCAGCCATATCGACTTTGCTTTCACTGTAGTTGCCTGATAACAGTGCTGTCAGCGATGCGGCGAAGTTTCTGGCTTTCTCCTGCGGGATCGTTGAGACCACTCGCATCTCGCCATAACGACTGCGTTTGCGAATGATCCTGTGCCCCAGAAAGATAAAGCCGTCATTAACATGGGTGATTTTAGTCTTATCCATGTTCAGCCTGAGTTTCAGACTGCCTTCGAGCACACCCCGACACTCCTCCCTGATGGCTTCCGCCTGTGCTTTGGTGCCTTTGACGATGAGGACAAAATCATCGGCATAGCGGCAGTACGCCACCGCGGGTTTCCACTGCCAGTTTTCTCTGACCGCCGTACTTCGGCCCCGTTGGATACTGTTATTCCAGTACCACCGATCTTTTCTGGCTTTCCCGCTCAGGTAGCGCTCATGCAGGTATTGATCGAACTCATTCAGCATGATGTTCGATAATAGCGGCGATATAACACCGCCCTGTGGTACACCTTCACTGGCCGCCCGAAAGAGACCGACATCGATATGTCCCGCCTTGATGGTTTTCCACAGCAGAGTCATGAAACGTGCGTCACTGATCCTGCGGCGTACAGCCTTCATCAGCAGTCGATGATGTACGGTGTCGAAGTAACTGGACAGGTCGCCTTCAATCACCCAGCGTCCCCGGGTTTCACCACAGTCTGTGAGCTGTAATTTCACCGTGCGGATCGCGTGGTGGACACTGCGCTCAGGCCGGAAGCCATATGAGAGCGTATGAAAATCACTCTCCCATATCGGCTCCATCGCCATCAGCATGGCCCGCTGAACAATACGATCCCGCAACGCGGGGATACCCAGTGGTCGCAGTTTGCCGTTGCTTTTAGGGATGTAAACCCGTCTGGCGGGCAAGGGCTGGTAGTGGCCTGAGAGTAATTCATCCCTGAGGATTTGCAGCTCAACAGCCAGTCTGGCCTGTAGCATTGTTTTGTTCACGCCATCAACGCCGGGGGTATGGGCCCCCTTTGATGAAAGCGTGATCCGCGCCGCTTCAGCCAGCCATTCTGGTTGTGTTATCAGACGCAGCAGCCGTTGAATCCGTAGGGACGGATCGGTGGCTGCCCATGTGGCAAGCTTGCGTTGCATTTCGCTGATTATCAAAGGTCTTCACCTCGTTAGGTCAGTTAATTCACGTCGCAAACACATTCAAACTGCTTCCCTTCGCCATGTAATGGGCTTTCCCCATCGCGGACTACTACGGAAGCTCCGCCAGCCAGCGCGTCATCGGAGCCATGCCCCCTTAACATCCGTCGCTGACCTTCCCCGGTTTACCTGCCTGGACTCAGGCATACTGAGGAGGCTGCCCGTCGCACTCTTTATCCTTGCTTGCCGCAAGTTGGCAGAAGTCAGCAACGCAAGCGTGATAGACGCTGCTGCCCCGGTGTTTCGCATACATGTCAAAACACCTTCGACCGGCAGTGCTTACGTATCACTGCCAGTTCCTCCTGCACGGCCTGTCAGATCACGTAGGCCGTGGTGACGTTTTCAACCCACAGAGGCGGATTAACGGGTTCATGTTCTTCAGCCTTTCAGTACTTAACCTTGAGGATCATCTCGGCTTAGTGATCTCGCCTCAATCCCCGTTGTCAGCGGGTTACATCACCCTGCGGGCATGCCGCAGGTCACTGCCGCTCAGGTTCTCCACCGTCACACCCGGTGGGATTGTTGGGTTTCTCATCGTGAGTTACCGGTTCAATATTCCAGACAGACTCGCGGTTCATTTAAGCATCCATGCCCGCCCTGAACTCCGGGCACACTGTAAGTTATGTCCGTTACCCAACGTTCATCCGGTGCTTTCGGGTTGAATTGCCGCTGGAGTCTGTTGGGTGTCACGATACTGACTTCATCTTTACGCGCTCGTGGGCGTCGATACCCGACCTGAGCCTTTATCCCGGCACGCTTCCTCAGCCGCCAGAATCTGTTCACTCCGCACTGTTGTCCGCTGTCCCGCAGGTCCAGATGGATCTTGCGATAGCCATAAACACAACCGGACTCCAGCCAGAACTGTTTGATCTGTCACGTCAGTCTCAGATCTGCCTGGTGGCGCTGAGAATGTGGCTGCTGAAGCCTGGCGTAAAAACCACTGGGATGAACATCTAGCACCCAACAGAGCAGATGAACAGGCCAGCAACAGGAGTTGTCACGGATAAAGGCGTACCTCAGTTGTAGATTCAATTGGTCAACGCAACAGTCATGTGAAAACATGGGGTTGCGGAGGATTGTTGGAAGAGTCCGGCCCGTACTTCTTTATCTAGGCATAAAGACTGTGGGTAGTGATATCGAGACGTGTTGCAACACTGGAAACAGAATGACCACGCTCAACAACCTGTTTAACTGCTTCAATTTTAAACTCTTCAGGATAACGCTTACTGCTCATGTGCACCTCACTTTAAGCCATTTTAAATGACTCCGAGGTGTCTGTTAAACCCGTGGCCATTCAAAGGAGCAACTGAAGAAATGCTGAAATTAAAAAGAAAGATCTGTTAGATAGCATGGTTAATATTACATCAATGATGCGTACTGAGCTTCAACTTGGGTCAATATCAGACGAAGGGAATAGAACTATCGATACCGATAATGCGCCAGGCGAGTGACCTGAGATACAATAATAAAAAGCAGGGAGTAATTTAACTTAACCCCCTACCTACCTACCTAAATAATTATTTGTTTTTCAATTTTAGCAATAAAGAAATGATTGATGCGTGACAGAGCATAACCCAAGTCAAGTAAAAATATCTGAATTCTATCCGTTGTAAATTTAATATAAAACTTGAATAGAATGCAATACCGACACAAACGATAAACCCAACGTCCTTTCTTTTTCCTTTAGGGCACAGAATTACACATACTGATGAGAAGAGTATTAATACCCATGGATGAATAGGGAAGTAAGAGACTATAACTGATCTCATTGCAGTATAGTTTATTTCTTCTCTGTGCTTTGACATTTTACAGTTGCTGCATAACTCTGATAGCTTTTCATCTTCTGAGCTGTCGTATGCACCCGTAAAAAAACAGGCTCCGTCACACCAATTAACAACATGGTTTTCCTGGTCTTCATTTTGATAAATTCAATTGGGGCTTCTTTTATAGCATTAACATAAAGGCCAAATATCTCTCTTGAGTTATCTTTAGATGCTACCTTAGCTGGAACCAAGGCCGGTTGTTCTCCCCCAAGACTTTTCCCGATATCTGAATCACTATAAAACTTTCTAGAATTCTCTGTGCTTCCGTACTTATCAAGGCAATCATAGCAAACTCTACCATCAGTTGCTTTTGATATTCCTGCTATTTCCGAGGCCATGCCAACAGAAGCCGGAGAGAAAACAACAACATTAAGAACTTTATCCCACATATTCATTGTGAGCGCAGTAAAAACAGTAAGAGTTATTGCCATTATTATTTTTATTTTATATCTATCGAAAACAAACCATGCATATACTGGTGCAGTCACAGCAAATGATGGTCTAACCCACACCGAACATATAAATAATGTAAAAATAATCAGGTAGTAAAAATAAATACTAGTCTTCTCAGATAAAATATTTCTCTTGATAAAGACCACAACTGATAGCATAACAAACGGCACAATCATGGCATCAGGCATATGCATAACAGAAAAAACAGCGTTCACCGGATACAGGAAAAATAATAACGATACGATCAGTGATATTCTTTTCCTGAAGAAGCAATTAAACAGTAAATATGACGAGCTAAAAGTAATAAAAGCTTGTGACATTGAGAATGCAGTCAGACTTGGTACAATTGACCAGAAGGTGCCCTGAAGAACAGTAGGGAAAGTATTATGCCAATTTTCAAATCCTAGCAATGAGTAATCATAAAACAATCCATTTTCTGCTATTTTTTTTGCAAAACCCCACCTAACGTAACTATCCCCCCAAAGTATATAACCTGGACGCTGAAGAAGCGTCAGAAAAACAGAAACCGCAGCAATTGCAAGATAAGGGACAATAAAAAGTGTTTTCTTAACACCATCCATTGAAAGTCTACTTGTATTCATTACAAATCCATTAAATTAATAGTAGTGCAATTTTAACATTATGCACCAACATTTGACCTTCATCCATAGCTGGGTTCGCGAGTTGATGAGGCATCTGGTTATCTGAATGAAAAAGGTACGGGGTATTTTCTGATACAAGTAATCCATGACAACACCGGATGTTGAATAACCTGATCAGCCTATAAAGGGACCTCTTTAAGAATGGCGGAATGAGAAAAAAACGGGACACACAAAGCTTTGCATCGGTTTGCAAGGCTTTGGATGCTTCTTCGATTAGTCGATCGCGCCAATTCGTTCAAGGCAATTTGAATCTATGTGAAACAGAGTGATGCAATCACCACTTTTTTAGTGTTACCATCATTTTACTGGGTGAAGGACTGATGATGTCAGTTTTTCGTTTGTGTACCAGATTGTGTACCAATTTAGCGATTGTTGGTTAGATGGTTTCACAACTTACTGTAAACAAATAAATTTTCTCTTTGTATGTGATCTTACGTGTGGGTCACCACTGCAAATAAGGATATAACATGCCTGTTATTACTCTTCCTGATGGCAGCCAACGCCATTACGACCACGCTGTAAGCCCCATGGATGTTGCGCTGGACATCGGTCCAGGTCTGGCGAAAGCCACTATTGCTGGCCGTGTTGACGGTGAGCTGGTAGATGCTTCCGATCTGATTGAGCATGATGCGAAGCTCTCCATCATCACCGCGAAGGATGAAGAAGGTCTGGAGATCATTCGTCACTCCTGTGCGCACCTGTTAGGGCACGCGATCAAACAACTCTGGCCGCACACCAAAATGGCGATCGGACCGGTTGTTGATAACGGTTTTTACTACGATATCGATCTTGACCGTACGCTAACCCAGGAAGATGTCGACGCGCTCGAGAAGCGGATGCACGAGCTCGCTGAGAAAAACTACGATGTCATTAAGAAGAAAGTCAGCTGGTACGAAGCGCGTGAAACCTTCGTGAAGCGTGGCGAGACCTATAAAGTCTCCATTCTTGATGAAAACATTGCCCATGATGACAAGCCTGGCTTGTACCATCATGAAGAATATGTCGATATGTGCCGTGGCCCGCACGTGCCGAACATGCGTTTCTGTCATCACTTCAAACTGATGAAGACCGCTGGGGCATACTGGCGTGGCGACAGCAATAACAAGATGCTGCAGCGTATTTATGGTACTGCGTGGGCCGATAAAAAAGCCCTGAGTGCCTACCTGCAACGTCTGGAAGAAGCGGCCAAACGCGACCACCGTAAAATCGGTAAGCAGCTTGACCTGTATCATATGCAGGAAGAAGCGCCGGGTATGGTGTTCTGGCACAATGATGGCTGGACAATCTTCCGTGAACTGGAAGTCTTTGTTCGCTCAAAACTGAAAGAATACCAGTATCAGGAAGTTAAAGGTCCGTTCATGATGGACCGCGTGCTGTGGGAAAAAACAGGTCACTGGGATAACTACAAAGATGCGATGTTCACGACCTCCTCTGAGAACCGTGAATACTGCATTAAGCCCATGAACTGCCCGGGCCACGTGCAGATCTTCAATCAGGGTCTGAAATCCTATCGTGATCTGCCGTTGCGTATGGCCGAGTTTGGTAGCTGCCACCGCAATGAGCCGTCAGGCGCGCTGCATGGCCTGATGCGTGTTCGTGGCTTCACTCAGGATGATGCACATATCTTCTGTACAGAAGAGCAGATCCGTGATGAAGTTAACGCTTGCATTCGTATGGTCTACGATATGTATAGCACCTTTGGCTTCGAGAAAATCGTCGTCAAACTGTCCACTCGCCCCGAAAAACGTATCGGTAGCGATGAAATGTGGGACCGTGCTGAAGCTGACCTGGCCGTTGCGCTGGAAGAAAACAACATCCCGTTTGAGTACCAACTGGGTGAGGGCGCATTCTACGGTCCGAAAATTGAATTTACCCTGTATGACTGCCTCGATCGTGCATGGCAGTGCGGTACTGTACAGCTGGACTTCTCTCTGCCGTCCCGTTTAAGCGCCTCTTATGTTGGCGAAAACAACGAGCGTCAGGTGCCGGTTATGATTCACCGCGCAATTCTTGGGTCGATGGAACGTTTCATCGGTATCCTGACCGAAGAGTTCGCTGGCTTCTTCCCGACCTGGCTTGCGCCAGTTCAGGTTGTCGTCATGAACATCACCGATTCACAGTCTGAATACGTCAACGAATTAACGCAGAAACTACAAAATGCGGGTATTCGTGTAAAAGCAGACTTGAGAAATGAGAAGATTGGCTTTAAAATCCGCGAGCACACTTTACGTCGTGTCCCTTACATGTTGGTCTGTGGCGACAAAGAGGTAGAAGCAGGCAAAGTTGCCGTGCGCACCCGTCGTGGCAAAGACTTGGGCAGCCTGGACGTAAATGAAGTGATTGAGAAGCTGCAACAAGAGATTCGCAGCCGCAGTCTTCAACAACTGGAGGAATAAGGTATTAAAGGCGGAAAACGAGTTCAAACGGCACGTCCGAATCGTATCAATGGCGAGATTCGCGCCCTGGAAGTTCGCTTAACAGGTCTGGAAGGCGAAGCTTTGGGTATTGTGAGTCTGAGAGAAGCGATCGAAAAAGCTGAAGAAGCTGGAGTAGATTTAGTTGAAATCAGCCCTAACGCCGAACCGCCAGTTTGTCGTATTATGGACTACGGCAAGTTCCTTTATGAAAAGAGTAAGTCTTCTAAGGAACAGAAGAAAAAGCAAAAAGTTATCCAGGTTAAGGAAATTAAATTCCGTCCTGGCACCGACGATGGCGATTACCAGGTAAAACTCCGCAGCCTGGTACGCTTTCTGGAAGATGGCGATAAGGCTAAGATCACGCTGCGTTTTCGCGGTCGTGAGATGGCCCACCAACAGATCGGTATGGAAGTGCTCAACCGCGTCCGTGACGATCTGAGTGAACTGGCAGTAGTCGAATCCTTCCCTACGAAGATCGAAGGCCGCCAGATGATCATGGTGCTCGCTCCTAAGAAGAAACAGTAAGGCCTTCAAGTAGCAATGTCTGTGGAGCCCGTGGGTTCCACAGCCGTTGTTCGCCTACGTTTCGTTTATTAACAATGCGAAGTGGAAGTTATTAAAATGCCAAAAATTAAGACCGTACGCGGTGCTGCTAAGCGCTTCAAAAAAACCGGTGGTGGTGGATTTAAGCGTAAGCACGCAAACCTGCGTCATATTCTGACCAAAAAATCTACTAAGCGTAAACGTCACCTGCGTCCAAAAGGCCTCGTTTCTAAAGGCGATCTGGGTCTGGTTATCGCGTGCCTGCCGTACGCATAAGCCGTTAACGTTTAATTAATTTTTTTACTAAGAATATAGATACAGGAGAGCACATATGGCTCGCGTAAAACGTGGTGTAGTTGCCCGTGCACGTCACAAGAAAATTTTGAAACAAGCTAAAGGCTACTACGGTGCGCGTTCTCGCGTATACCGCGTTGCCTTCCAGGCTGTTATCAAAGCTGGTCAGTACGCTTATCGTGACCGTCGTCAGAAAAAGCGTCAGTTCCGTCAACTGTGGATTGCGCGTATCAACGCAGCAGCACGTCAGAACGGTATTTCTTACAGCAAATTCATCAACGGCCTGAAAAAAGCCTCTGTTGAAATCGACCGTAAGATCCTGGCTGACATCGCAGTATTCGACAAAGTAGCGTTCACCGCTCTGGTCGAAAAAGCGAAAGCAGCTCTGGCATAAGCCGGTGAAAAGAGGGAGCCTGGCTCCCTCTCTTTTATTTGTAGTGCAATCAATTGGTTGACAATTTATCCGTAAGCCTTTTCAATAAAGGTTGTCCGGTTTTTACCACACAAGGTAACGCAAGCATGAATGCTGCTATTTTCCGCTTCTTCTTTTACTTTAGCACCTGAACTCAGGAGGCTTGCGCGTGAAAGAAGAAACGGAAAACAGCGCCTAAAAGCCTCCCTGGTGGAGGCTTTTTTTATACACGTTATCCTTCAGGCTGCCTCTGCATTGGCTGCAGTCGCTTCCCCCAGTCTCGTACTTGTGTACGCTCCTGAGGATTAGCGCTCTACTGCTGCCTTGACTCAGCCAGAATGATTTTGTGTATATACGAGCGACTAGTGAATATCGCAACATAACGAGGAAAACCATGTCACATCTCGCAGAGCTGGTTGCCAGTGCAACGGCCGCCATTAACCAGGCTTCAGATGTTGCCGCGTTAGACAATGTCCGCGTCGAATATTTGGGCAAGAAAGGGCACCTGACCCTTCAGATGACTACCCTGCGTGAACTGCCGGCAGAAGAGCGCCCGGCAGCAGGTGCGGTGATAAACGAAGCCAAAGAGCAGGTTCAGCAAGCGCTGAACGCGCGTAAAGCCGAATTAGAAAATGCCGCGCTGAATGCTCGTCTGGCTGAAGAAACGATCGATATCTCCTTGCCTGGGCGTCGTATCGAAAACGGCGGTTTGCATCCGGTAACGCGGACTATCGATCGCATTGAAAGTTTCTTTGGTGAGCTGGGCTTTACCGTGGCAACCGGTCCGGAAATCGAAGATGACTATCATAACTTCGATGCGCTGAACATTCCTGGCCATCACCCGGCGCGCGCTGACCACGACACTTTCTGGTTTGATGCGACGCGTCTGCTGCGTACGCAGACTTCCGGCGTGCAGATCCGCACTATGAAAGAAAAACAGCCGCCGATCCGTATTATCGCTCCGGGCCGCGTATATCGTAACGACTACGATCAGACGCACACCCCAATGTTCCATCAGATGGAAGGGCTGATTGTTGATACCAACATCAACTTCACCAACCTGAAAGGCACGCTGCATGATTTCCTGCGCAACTTCTTTGAAGAAGACCTGCAGGTTCGTTTCCGTCCTTCCTACTTCCCGTTCACCGAACCTTCTGCGGAAGTCGATGTGATGGGTAAAAATGGCAAATGGCTGGAAGTATTGGGTTGCGGAATGGTTCACCCGAACGTGCTGCGTAACGTCGGTATCGATCCGGAAATCTACTCTGGCTTTGCATTCGGTATGGGTATGGAGCGTCTGACCATGCTGCGTTACGGCGTAACCGATCTGCGTTCTTTCTTCGAAAACGATCTGCGTTTCCTCAAACAGTTTAAATAAAGGCAGGATAAAACAATGAAATTCAGTGAACTGTGGTTACGCGAATGGGTAAACCCGGCGATTGATAGCGATGCGTTGTCAAACCAAATCACGATGGCGGGTCTGGAAGTTGACGGTGTGGATCCTGTTTCTGGCGCGTTCAACGGCGTTGTGGTGGGCGAAGTGGTTGAGTGCGCTCAGCATCCGAACGCTGACAAACTGCGCGTCACCAAGGTGAATGTCGGCGGCGACCGCCTGCTGGATATCGTCTGCGGTGCGCCAAACTGCCGTCAAGGGCTGAAGGTGGCTGTAGCAACCGTTGGTGCCGTTCTGCCGGGCGATTTCAAAATCAAAGCCGCGAAACTGCGCGGTGAACCGTCTGAAGGCATGCTGTGCTCGTTCTCCGAGCTGGGCATTTCCGACGATCACAACGGTATTATCGAACTGCCTGTCGATGCACCAATTGGTACCGATATCCGTGAATACCTGAAGCTTGACGATAATACTATCGAAATCAGCGTCACTCCGAACCGCGCCGACTGCTTAGGCATTATCGGTGTGGCACGTGACGTTGCTGTACTGAACAAAGCCCCTCTGGTTGAGCCGGAAATAACGCCAGTAGCTGCAACCATTAACGACGTCCTGCCGATTCAGGTCGACGCGGTGGAAGCCTGCCCACGCTATCTGGGCCGCGTGGTGAAAGGCATTAACGTTAAAGCGCCAACCCCGCTGTGGATGAAAGAAAAACTGCGTCGTTGCGGCATCCGCTCGATCGATGCCGTGGTTGACGTGACTAACTATGTGCTGCTCGAATTGGGCCAGCCGATGCACGCATTCGACAAAGACCGCATTGAAGGCGGGATTGTTGTCCGCATGGCAAAAGAAGGTGAAACCCTGGTATTGCTGGACGGCAGCGAAGCGAAGCTGAATGCGGATACGCTGGTGATTGCGGACCATAACAAAGCGCTGGCAATGGGCGGCATCTTTGGTGGCGAGCACTCCGGTGTGAATGATGAAACGCAAAACGTCCTGCTGGAATGCGCGTTCTTCAGCCCGCTGTCTATTACCGGTCGCGCACGTCGTCACGGTCTGCACACCGATGCCTCTCACCGCTATGAGCGTGGTGTCGATCCGGCGCTGCAACATATAGCCATGGAACGTGCTACGCGCCTGCTGATCGATATCTGCGGCGGCGAAGCGGGTCCAATCATTGACGTGACGAACGAAGCCTCGCTGCCAAAACGCGCAACCATTACGCTGCGCCGTAGCAAACTGGATCGTCTGATCGGACACCATATTGCGGATGAGCAGGTGAGCGATATTCTGCGCCGTCTGGGTTGTGATGTCACGGAAGGGCAAGATGAGTGGAAAGCGGTAGCGCCGAGCTGGCGTTTCGATATGGAGATCGAAGAAGACCTGGTCGAAGAAGTCGCCCGTGTATACGGTTATGACAATATCCCGAATACGCCAATTCAGGCGGGTCTTATCATGGGTACGCATCGTGAAGCGGATTTGTCGCTGAAACGCGTAAAAACCATGCTGAATGACAAAGGCTACCAGGAAGTTATTACCTACAGCTTTGTCGACCCGAAAGTCCAGGCGCTGCTACACCCGGGTGAAGAAGCGCTGTTGCTGCCAAGCCCAATCTCGATTGATATGTCGGCAATGCGTTTATCCCTGTGGACCGGCTTGCTGTCTACGGTAGTGTACAACCAGAATCGTCAGCAAAACCGCGTGCGTATTTTCGAAACGGGTTTACGTTTCGTACCGGACACGCAGGCCAACCTCGGGATCAGTCAGGATCTGATGCTGGCGGGCGCGATCTGCGGTAACCGTCATGATGAACACTGGAATCTGGCAAAAGAGACCGTTGATTTCTATGATCTGAAAGGCGATCTGGAAGCGGTTCTCGACCTGACCGGCAAGCTGGCGGATATTCAGTTCAAAGCTGAAGCGAATCCAGCACTGCATCCGGGGCAGTCTGCGGCGATTTATCTGAAAGGTGAACGCATTGGTTTCATTGGGGTTGTTCATCCTGAACTGGAACGTAAACTGGATCTGAACGGTCGCACTCTGGTGTTTGAACTGGAGTGGAACAAGCTCGCAGACCGCGTGGTGCCTCAGGCGCGTGAAGTTTCTCGCTTCCCGGCGAACCGTCGCGACATCGCGGTAGTTGTGGCAGAAAACGTTCCCGCTGCGGATATTTTATCCGAATGTAAGAAAGTTGGCGTAAATCAGGTAGTTGGCGTAAACTTGTTTGACGTGTACCGCGGTAAGGGTGTTGCGGAGGGTTATAAGAGCCTCGCTATCAGCCTGATCCTTCAGGATACCAGCCGTACACTTGAAGAAGAGGAGATTGCCGCTACCGTCGCCAAATGTGTAGAGGCATTAAAAGAGCGATTCCAGGCATCATTGAGGGATTGAACCTATGGCGCTTACAAAAGCTGAAATGTCAGAATATCTGTTTGATAAGCTTGGGCTTAGCAAGCGGGATGCCAAAGAACTGGTCGAGCTGTTTTTCGAAGAGATCCGTCGTGCTCTGGAAAATGGTGAGCAGGTAAAACTCTCTGGTTTTGGTAACTTCGATCTGCGTGATAAGAATCAACGTCCGGGCCGTAATCCGAAAACGGGCGAAGATATTCCCATTACAGCACGGCGCGTGGTGACCTTCAGACCCGGACAGAAGTTAAAAAGCCGGGTTGAAAACGCAACGCCGAAAGAAGAGTAATCTGAACTAACTAAAAAGGCCGCGAATGCGGCCTTTTTTCTTAGTGAGCCAGAAGGAAAAACAGCCCGGTCAATGCTGCACTCAGCAGGTTAGACAACGTGCCCGCCAGGATCACTTTAAGCCCCATTTTAGCAATGAAACTTTTTTTCCCCGGCACAATCCCCCCCCAGTACGCCAATCAATGCGGCAGGAGAGGACAAATTGGCAAACCCAGCCAGCGCCATGATCGTTATTATCTGCGAATATTCCGAGAGTTGGTCTTTCATTGGAATAAAGCTGGTATACGCGACGAACTCATTCAGCACCAATTTTTGACCTAACAGGCTGCCAATTTGCAAGACTTCGTTAGTGGGAATGCCCAACAGCCAGGCAACCGGAGCAAAAAGGTAACTGAAGATAAATTGTAGCGTGACGTTACCATAGCCGAAAAAGCCACAAAACCAGCCCAACAAGCCGTTCACCATAGCAATTAATGCAATCAGTGCCAGAAGCATTGCCCCCACGTTAGCGGCGAGCTTCAGCCCGATAGTCGCGCCATTTGTCGCCGCTTCAACGATGTTGATAGGCTTTTCATCTTGACCAAGCATATCGCCTGACACGTCGGCAGTGTTTTCGGGTTCCGTTTCTGGAAACAGCATTTTCGCCATTAACAGACCGCCTGGTGCTGACATAAAAGAGGCGGCTACCAGATAGCGAATTTCGATCCCCATACTGGCATAGCCAACCAGCACTGAGCCTGCGATAGAGGCCACACCACCTGTCATGAGGGCAAACAGTTCTGAGCGCGTCATGCGTGGCGCATAAGGCTTCATCAGGACGAAGACGTCAGTATTGCCCGCAAAAATATTGGCCGTTGCAGCCATGGATTCTGCCGGGCTGGTGCGTAGCAGTTTATGGATACCCGTACCGATGAGACGGATAATCCACTGCATGATGCCCAGGTAGTACAGCACGGAGAACAATGCTGACATAAAAATGATAATCGGCAGAACATGCACGGCAAATACAAACCCCATTTTGAACTGTCCGAGATTACCGAAGAGAAAGTTAATCCCTTCCGACGAATAGTTCAGCATGCCTGACAGACTGTTTGATATGGCGAGTAAGATTTTTTCCCCTAAGGGGACATACAGGATAAATGCAGCAAAAAGAGCCTGGATTGCAAAGGCGCCGCCAACAGTGCGAAACCGGATAGCTTTGCGATTTTCTGAACATAGCCAGGCAACGAGTAACAGGACAACAATGCCAAGTATGACGATGAGTATCTGCATGGTTTATCCCTCATCGGCATCAATGATGCTACGGAAAAGATCTTTAAAGAGAGCATCCCGCTCAATAAACTTTGCGACCTGAATGACGTGACGGCGGTTATCAAAACTCCAGCTCAGATTGTCATTGATCAAAGGGGATGTACGGTATTCACAGGTGAACCAGTCAGGATTCAGGACATAGCCAACCGTAGTGATATCCCAAATGACTTTGCGGGATGCAAAACCAATCCAGGGGCATCGCGGGGCAATTTCAGCAAAGTAGCTACCAATGCGGCTGGTCTCTGCAAAATAGTGCTGCATCTCTGGGACCGATGAGGCCATAGTGTTAGCCACGCCAAAGCAGGGAATTTGGGTGAGCGCTACGCCGCTATCAAAAAGTACCCGACTCGCCACAATGTCCTGCATCAGGTTGAATTCATGATTATCTTTCCAGGCATAACTGTTACCCCCAAGCCAGATGACATGAATCTTTGTGACGATGTCCGGCGCGAGGAGCAGTGCGTTAGCGATATTGGTCGGCGCGGCGATTGCGAGTACATGTAATGTTTGCTCAGCCGTTCTTGCCCGGTTAATCAAATCCTGTACTGCTGCTGACATCTCCGGCTGGTTGCTATCTTTCAGATAGCGTGTTGAACCCTGGAATATTTGCGGTATGTTTTCGCGGCGGGGGAGTTTGTTAAATACGCGATAGATCTCATCGACGCTCAGTTGCATGCCTACTGCGGGATCGTCAACATATGTGTGTGAGCCCTCTTTACCAAAATAGTGGTTGGTAAACGGAGCGGCGTAAACAGCTTGCAGATCGAGGCGCTCCGGGTGTAAGAATGCCCAGGCAATGGCCATCTGATCGTCAATTTCATTGTAGGTATCGCTGTCAATAACGATAGGCACTTTGCCATACTTAGGTGGCGTAATTAAGGTAATACGCTGCGCTGAAGTTAATTCAGGCCAGTGGATACTTAACATCGTTAATGTTCCTTAAGTTAGAAGTCGTAGGCCAGTCGATAAATGAGAATATCGCCATATCCATCCGCACCAAGTTTGTTATAAAAGTACCGATACATTAATGTGGTGGATATATGAGGCATGATTTTCCAGGTAATATTCAGGCCGCCGTTTAAACCATTGCTACCATGATTGTTAGCGGTATAGTCATCATTACGGTCAAGTTCTATTTCATTCCAATTGGACAGTAAGAAGTCCTGGTTGAGAAGATTGAAAGCATAACCAGCGTTCCATCCGATTGAGAAACCATTGAGTCCATTAATATCATAAGCTGGGCCAAAATTACTGTGTGCGGTAATGTACTGACGAGCAATCCAGGGTTTAAACCACCATCCATCGCCTTTCAGGTCGGTATAGCCAAGCCCAATAAATTGATTCGTTTCTTTAAAATTAGGGCTTTGCGAATTATAGACTTTTGTAAATAGGCTGGCACCTGTTTTCCAGAGGTAGGTATGAATTTCACCATTCGCAGTCTGCCCCTGATTTCCTTCGTCATCTAGAATATTTTCAAAATCATAAAAGCCGTACATTTCACCCCAATCAAAACCAATACCTCCCTCAATACCAATTAAGGCTTGTTCATATTCGAGGTCTTTAACACCGGCATCCCAGGATTGATAGTCAAAATGTATATTTCCCCAACCGTATTGTTGTTCAGCTAATGAGGAAAAAGCTACGCACGATAATAAAGCCCCGAAGGCGATTTTTTTCATTTTATATCCCTATTTTGGTGGTGGATTAATATCAGTATTTAGTACAAGCTAATCGTTTTAATACGAGTTCATGGGATGGCATATTGGCTGCACCTTCACGCTCTACGGCCAGTGCTGCAACTACACAGGCGTAATGAATTGCGTTGGCAATATTTTCTCCACAGGCAAGTCGTGCAGCGAGTGCACCATTAAATGCATCACCGGCGCCGGAGGTATCAATATTAACGGCGGGATATGCCGGGAACTGTTGGTGAGTAGAACCATCAAATAACCAGCACCCATCTTTGCCTAACGTAATTAGAATATATTGTGGTCCCATTTGGTGCATGGTTTCGGCGGCCTGACGAATATCGTCTGGCGTACGAATAGCCTTGCCAATTATCGCCTCTGCTTCTGTGAGGTTTGGGGTCAGGATGTGTGTCCAGCGGAGAAGGTCTGTCACCTCCTTACGCCATGGCGCTGGATTCAGGATTGTCATCACCCCTGCGGCATGTGCGAACTTAATAGCTTGAGCTGTAGCGTCAGGATTGTTTTCCATCTGCGTCAAAAAAACATTGGCGGTGCCTATCTCGTCATAACAGGATATAATTTCTTCACTCGTTATTTCCTGATTAGCCCCTGGATTAATAACGATTACATTATCGCCAGCCTCTTCGGATATCATCACTACGGCACTGCCGGTTGGTGCATCACTTTTGGTAAAGATGGTTAGCTTTTCTAATCCTACGCCATTTAAAAAATGCTGGGCTTTGGTTGAAAACTCATCTTCACCTAATTTGACTGTAAAATAAGTGCGAGCATTGGCTTGTGCGGATGCTATCGCCTGGTTGCTGCCTTTCCCTCCGGGTAAACAACAGGAAAAAAGCGCGCGCGTGGTTTCCCCTGAAATAGGAAAACGGTGAAGCCGATATACTAAGTCAGTATTAAATGAACCCAGAATGTAAATTTTCCCATTGTTTTCGTTCATTGATATTTCTCGTTCGATCTTTGATTGGTTAATGATGATGTTTTGGTGCAAATAAAGAGAGTTGTTCTCATATAATGGGAATGCATTGTCGTGATTATATACAGCACCTCCATAGCATGAGCGGACATGTCCTGTTTTTACGAGGTCATTGATGTCGCGGCGGAGTGTTCTTTCCGTAACATCAAGTACCTTAACAAGAGATGATATTTTTACACTTCCTTGTTTTTTGAGTAGTGTTAAAATATAGCGAAGACGCTGTTTTTTGTAACGACAGGGCATCTAATCCTCACTTTTCATGAATGTGATGAGAGGTCCATGTAATAAGTTTATTTTGTCTATACGTTAATTTCTTTGGTGAATGAATTTATTTGTTGAATAAATAATTAAAGATCTGATTACCACTAAGTACACCGATGATACCAAATACACCAGGCCAGACAGTAGGGGCTGGAATGGGGAGTTTTATTAATGTAAATATGAAACCAATAATTGCACCAGCAATAAGCGAAAGAATTATATCCATAAGATAATTCCTGAGGGTGTTATGATGATACGAAGACTACACAATATATTTACGTATTGATGAGAAGACAATCACACAAAACTTCTGCAACCGGACACCTTGTCCGGTTGTGGTTATTTATTTAATCTCAGGAACGATATTAATAATGACAGCTACTACCTGGTATTGCTACCAGCATTGCATTATGCAAAAGTCTAAGGTTCATGCTGTTTTGGGCCATTGCCTCATTTGCGGTAGAGCTTCCTTCCATGTTTTTTGCTTTCATCGTAAAATTAATGAGATAACCCATAAAAAAAGTATAAACATGCAACCTTTTGCACAATTACAACGTCGGCGAGACCGATACTGGTTAGGCACTTTATCGCTGTTGCTATTGGTCATGCTCGTGATTAGCTTATGCGCAGGAGAACAGTGGATCGCCCCCGGCGACTGGTTCAGCGCCCGCGGTGATCTGTTCGTCTGGCAAATCCGATTTCCCCGTACCCTCGCCGTTTTGCTGGTAGGCGCTGCGTTGGCCTTATCTGGCGCAGTGATGCAAGCTCTCTTTGAAAACCCGCTCGCAGAGCCTGGATTACTGGGCGTGTCTAATGGCGCGGGAGTCGGGCTCATCGCGGCGGTGTTGCTGGGGCAGGGGCAGCTCCCCGGCTGGGCGTTGGGTTTATGTGCCATCGCTGGGGCGCTGATTATCACGCTTATTCTGCTCCGTTTTGCCCGCCGTCATTTGTCTACCAGCCGTCTGCTGTTGGCGGGGGTGGCGCTGGGGATTATCTGTAGCGCGCTAATGACATGGGCCATCTACTTCTCCACTTCTTTTGATTTGCGACAGCTAATGTACTGGATGATGGGGGGCTTTGGTGGCGTTGACTGGCATCAGGCCTGGCTCATGGTGGCGTTGATTCCGGTGCTGGTGTGGATCTGCTGTCAGTCGCAGCCGATGAATATGCTGGCGCTGGGGGAGACTTCTGCACGTCAGTTGGGATTGCCATTATGGTTCTGGCGCAACCTGCTGGTGGTCGCCACGGGCTGGATGGTTGGCGTAAGCGTGGCTCTGGCAGGAGCGATTGGCTTTATTGGGCTTGTGATCCCACATATTCTGCGGCTGTGCGGCTTAACCGATCATCGCGTGTTACTGCCGGGCTGCGCATTGGCTGGCGCTATCGTATTACTGTTGGCTGATGTTGTCGCGCGTCTGGTGCTGGTCTCGGCTGAGCTGCCAATTGGCGTGGTGACGGCCACCATGGGTGCACCGGTATTTATCTGGCTATTGTTAAAAGCCGCGCGCTAGAACGCGTTGATTCGGTCTATGATTAAAAACTGAAAATCCACCTGTTGTTCTGGAGATGCTATGCAAAACACTATCCTCGATACAGACGTGACGACCATCGACGGCGAGGTGACCTCACTGCAGCCGTATGCCGGAAATGTGCTGTTAATCGTCAACGTTGCTTCAAAATGTGGTCTAACGCCGCAATATGAGCAACTGGAGAATCTGCAGAAAGCCTGGCATCAGCAGGGCTTTACCGTTCTTGGGTTCCCCTGCAACCAGTTTCTGGGCCAGGAGCCGGGCAGTGAAGAGGAAATAAAAACGTACTGCAGTACCACCTGGGGCGTTACCTTCCCGATGTTCAGCAAAATTGAGGTCAACGGCGAGGGACGCCATCCGCTGTATCAGAAACTGATTGATGCCGCGCCAACCGCCGTTGCGCCTGCGGATAGTGGATTCTATGAGCGTATGGCGAGTAAAGGTCGGGCGCCGCTCTACCCGGACGATATTCTGTGGAATTTCGAGAAGTTTTTAGTGGGTCGGGATGGTCAGGTACTGCAACGATTTTCACCCGATATGACGCCTGAGGATCCTGTTCTGGTGCAATCCATCAAGATGGCGCTGGCAAACTAATGTCTCGATTGATGCAGCTACAGGACGTAGCAGAATCGACCCGACTTGGCCCGCTTTCTGGTGAGATAAAAGCAGGGGAGATCCTGCATTTAGTGGGGCCTAACGGCGCAGGAAAGAGCACGCTGTTGGCGCGAATGGCGGGGCTGACGACCGGCAAGGGCAGCATCACCTTTGGTGATGTGTCATTGGATGAATGGCCGGCAGCAAAGCTGGCGCAATATCGCGCTTATCTTGCGCAACAGCAAAACCCGCCGTTTGCGATGCCGGTCTGGCATTTTCTGACGCTGCATCAACCCGATAAAGCACGCACCGATCTGTTACAGGAAGTCGCCGATGCGCTTGGGCTTGGGGATAAGCTGGGACGCAGCGTGAATCAGCTCTCCGGCGGTGAGTGGCAGCGCGTGCGCCTGGCTGCGGTTATCCTGCAGATTTGCCCACAAGCGAATCCATTCGGCCAGCTTTTGCTGCTGGATGAGCCGATGAACAGCCTGGACGTGGCGCAACAAAATGCGCTGGACCGGATGCTGGGTCAGCTGTGTTTGCAGGGCATCGCGATTGTAATGAGCAGCCATGACCTTAATCATACCTTACGTCATGCGCACAAGGCCTGGCTCCTCAAACGCGGGAAGCTGCTTGCCAGTGGTGCTCGTGATACGGTACTAACGCCGGCCAATCTGTCTGCGGCTTATGGCGTGAACTTCCGTCGTTTGGATATTGAAGGCCACAGAATGCTCATATCAACCACTTAAGTTAAATGGGTTCTTGAAAATCATATAATTTCCACGCTAAATTGACATAAAAATATAATTCAGAGGATTCGTCCTGAATGCGCTTTTGGCTTCTTTTCATCACAGCATTGTTTTTGGCGGGCTGCAGCAGCCATCGTGCTCCTGCGCCAAATGCCCGCTTGTCGGATTCTATCGCCGTTATCGCCGGGCTTAATGACCAGCTACAAACCTGGCATGGCACACCCTATCGTTATGGCGGCATGAGCCGTAGCGGAGTGGATTGTTCTGGATTTGTATTGATGACAATGCGCGATAAATTCGATCTGCAACTCCCGCGTGATACGCGCACGCAATCAAAGATTGGTACCGAAATTGATAAAGATGATTTGCTGCCCGGCGATCTGGTGTTCTTTAAAACCGGTTCTGGGGAAAGCGGTCTGCATGTCGGAATTTACGACACCAATAATCAATTTATTCATGCCTCAACCAGCCGTGGTGTGATGCGCTCGTCACTGGACAACGTTTACTGGCGCAAAAACTTTTGGCAGGCGCGACGTATTTAATCCTCATCAGTCACGAGGCTGCCTACGGCTGAGCAGCCTCGACATTTCCATTTGTTAGTAACTTCTTATTTCTGCCGCCAGCCGGACAATACCCCTGAACATTAAGAGCGTATCTTGCTAAAAATATGATTTATTCCGAGATATTAAAAAGTGCAAAGCTGGATATTCGCTTATAATCAGGATAAGCTAAAAAAAAGGGATTCGATTTACTGGCTATAAAGGGAAAAATGAAAGGGCCTCTACTTGCATCAGCAATAACGTATTTCTCCATCCTTTGCTACAGGATGCCGGATAACACCTATGCAGAGGGGCTGGCACGATGATTGTTTCAATGGATACTCTTTACCATTCAGAGTTCTCTTTTCTCCCTGCGAGAAACGAAAAAGGCGATCTTGAATACGTAGATATCATTACCAGTTTTGCCAGTGCGCAGGGGATGTGCGTATACCCACCGAGCTGGTCCTACCTCGGATGTCGGACGAAGAGCAATGTCGCTTATTTACCGAAAAGCTTGAATTAATCGAAACGTGCCAACATTTTTTTATTCAACGAAAGGTTTCTGCCTGGATTAATTTAACGCCGGCAATTGCTAATACTTTATTATCAGATGCTAAATTTGCTTCACAAGTTGAACGATTGTCATTTCTGGAACTGGCTATTAATGAAAACTATCCAGAGTTAAATAATGGAAAAGCGAATCCAACGCTGGCAGCACTGGCGGCGCGATTTCCATTAGTACTGACAAACTATGGTGCTGGCGGCATATCAAACCGGGCAATTTTTGATGGGCTGTTCAAACGCGTCGTGCTCGATAAAAACTTTGTTCAACAAAGGATTACACATATTTCGTTTGAGCCATTTATGCGGGCTATCCTGGCACAGCTATTTCCCTGCAGTGAGTCAATCATCATTAGCGGTATTGATACCCCCGAGATGTTAGCGCGCGTATTGCCACTGGGATTCAGCGCCATGCAGGGCGCGCTGTGGCCTGCTGTGCCCCCCGCGCAGATAATTTCGCTCGCGAAGATATAGCCCTCATATTTGCTGGTGTTTAACAGGCTTTTAACAGTCTACACTAGAGACAGGAGGCCCTATGACCCTGTCTTTTACCACCCGCTGGCGTGATGAATTACCAGCAACCTATACAGCACTTTCACCCACTCCCCTGAAAAACGCGCGCCTGATCTGGCATAACGATGCGCTGGCGGAGCAATTAGCTATTCCAGAGACACTATTTGATATTCCGACCGGAGCCGGTGTTTGGGGCGGTGAATCGTTGCTTCCCGGGATGTCGCCTTTAGCGCAAGTTTATAGCGGACATCAGTTTGGCGTCTGGGCGGGCCAGCTTGGCGATGGACGCGGGATCCTGTTGGGCGAACAACAGCTCGCTGACGGCTCAACGTGTGACTGGCACCTGAAAGGCGCCGGACTTACGCCTTATTCCCGTATGGGGGATGGTCGCGCCGTTCTGCGCTCGACAATTCGCGAAAGCCTGGCCAGCGAAGCGATGCATTACCTGGGAATACCGACCACGCGGGCATTGTCGATTGTTACCAGCGACACGCCGGTGTATCGCGAAACGGTAGAATCAGGGGCGATGCTCATTCGCGTGGCGCAAAGCCATATGCGCTTTGGCCATTTTGAGCATTTTTACTATCGCCGCGAGCCGGAAAAAGTGCGCCAGTTGGCTGACTTTGCGATTCGCTATTATTGGCCGCAATGGCAGGAAGAAGCCGATAAGTATCAGCTGTGGTTTAACGATGTTGTCACGCGTACTGCGACGTTAATCGCGGACTGGCAGGCGGTAGGATTTGCGCATGGTGTCATGAACACCGACAACATGTCGATTCTGGGACTGACGATGGATTACGGCCCATTCGGTTTCCTTGATGATTACGTGCCCGATTTTATCTGCAACCACTCAGACAACCAGGGGCGATACAGTTTCGATAATCAACCGGCCGCGGCGCTTTGGAACCTGCAACGTCTGGCGCAAACTCTGTCGCCATTTATCCCGGTCGAGGCGCTTAATGATGCGCTGGACAGTTATCAACTGGCGCTGTTAACACGCTACGGTCAGCGGATGCGACAAAAGCTTGGCTTCTTTAGCGAGCAAAAAAACGATAACGAACTGCTTAGTGAACTGTTTAACCTGATGGCGCGGGAAAGAAGCGACTATACCCGAACGTTTCGCATGCTCAGTCAGACGGAACAACACAGCGCGCAATCCCCGCTGCGCGATGAGTTTATCGACCGCGCAGCGTTTGACGATTGGTTCACGCGGTATCGCTCACGCCTGCAGCAAGACAACATTGCCGACGCAGCCAGACAAACGCAGATGAAGGCGGCTAATCCGGCGATGGTATTGCGTAACTGGTTGGCGCAACGGGCGATTAATCAGACAGAGCAGGGGGATTACGCCGAGCTGCATCGGTTACACGAAGCGTTGCGTACCCCATTTGTCGATCGTGATGATGACTATGTCAGCCGTCCACCTGACTGGGGTAAACGGCTGGAAGTGAGCTGTTCAAGCTAAGGGGCCAGAAACACCTGCGGGGATCCGTTGGTCGGATGCTGGCCAACGTGTACCTGCGCGCCATACCAGCGCTTCAGGTCATCGGCCTGTAACACGGCCTCAGGCGTTCCCTGCGACACCAGTCTGCCGTTGTGCAGCAACACTATTCTGTCTGCCCACAGTGCGGCGAGATTCAGATCGTGAAGCACAATGCACACATGCAGCTCTTGTGAAGCGGTAAGCGTCTTCAGCAAGCGCAACAGATGCTGCTGGTGGTAAAGATCCAGCGCAGAGGTCGGTTCATCAAGGAATAACCAGCCGCGAGGCGCGCCGTCGCACCAAAGTTGCGCCAGTGCACGGGCTAACTGTACTCGCTGTTGTTCGCCGCCGGAAAGCGCGGCGTATTGCCGGCCCGCCAGCGGTGTACATCCGATCATTTCCATCACCTGAGCGATAAGTCGAGGTTCCGACCGCTGGGTCCAGGGCGCACGCCCCATCGCGATGACGGCCTCTACCGGCCAGTCAAATCCCAGTTGTGTTTGCTGGCGCATCACCGCCCGATGCCGCGACAGTGTTTGGCTATGCCATTCATCCAGCGGTTTACCCGCCAGCACGCAGCGCCCTGTAGCCGGTTTCAGAAAACCGGTCAGCAGGCGCAGCAGGGTGGATTTTCCCGCACCATTTGGGCCGATGAGCGCTACCAGTTCACCTTTTTCGAGAGCAAGAGTGACGTCGTCAATCACCGCTCTGCCCGCGACGCGATAGTGAAGCCCTTCAGCGATGAAATGTTCAGCCATGAGGTCCTCGCTGACGAAAAATAAGCCATAAAAACCACGGTGCGCCCAGAAGACTGGTTAGCAAACCGACCGGCATTTCCGCAGGCGCAACCGCCGTACGGGCCAGCGTGTCGGCTATCAGCAATAAAAATGCGCCCGCCAGCACGGAACCTGGGATAACGGCCCGATGGTCTGAGCCGAGCCACATGCGCATCAGATGCGGGATAACCAGCCCGATGAAGCCTATTACGCCGCTTACCGCCACGGCTGCGGCAACCAGCAATGCGCTACAAAGTAGCAAAACACGCTGAACGGTACGCACATCTACGCCGAGGTAATGCGCCTCTTCCTCACCTAACTGCAGCAGGTTCAGCGCCGGTGCCAGACGCCAGATGATCAGCACCGTCGGGACAGTCAATGAAGTGACAGCCAGCAGCGTGGACCATTGCGCGGCCCCCAGACTGCCCATCCCCCATAGCGACAACTGGCGCAGTTGCGCGTCATTACTGACCCACGACAGAGCGCCAACCGCCGCCCCGCACAGCGCGTTGATGGCAATACCGACCAACAGCAGACGTGAGAGTGAAGCGTCGCGCTGTTGGCTAAGGATAAAAATAACCACCGTTGCCGCCAGCGCACCGAGAAAAGCGGCCAGCATGGGGGCGTACAGCATCAACAGCGCGGGCAAAGAGACCGGCAGCACTACCCACAGGGCGACGGCGCAGGCGGCTCCGCTGCTTATCCCCAGTAATCCCGGATCGGCAAGCGGGTTGCGAAACAGGCCCTGCATCACGCAGCCCGCGAGCGCCAGAGAACCGCCAATCACCAGCGCCAGCAGGACGCGGGGCAGGCGAATGGTGAGCCAGATTTGACGCAGTGCCTCATCGCCATCACGCCACAGCAGACTTACCGGCAGGCGCAACGCGCCAAAACCGGTAGCCATAATTGTCATCACGACCAACATGAGTGCGAGTGTCCATAAAGAACAACGGATACGTCGCGACATCAGGGCAATTGCTCAGCTTTAGCGCGAAGCTGCAAAATGGCCTGCGGGGTGCGTACGCTAAAGCCGAGCAGCGCCATATCGTCAACCTGCAATACCTGTTTATTTCGTCCGGCAGGCGTCTGCGCCAGGCCCGGCAGCGCCCACAGGTTATCTTCGCCCCCCATCGCCTCAACGCCGTCCTGTGAAATCACCACCAGATCGGGCTGGCTGGCAATGACACCTTCCTGCGACAGCGGCTGATAGCGGTTAACACCCTGCATTGCGTTGCGCAAACCGGCGGCACGAATAGCCGCATCGGCTGCGGTTTGCTGGCCCGCCGCCATCGCGGTCATCCCGCCATGATTGAGAATAAACAGCACGCGTTTGTTGAGTTCAGATGACGGCAGCGCCGCCAGTTCCTGACGTAAGCGGGTGCGCAGCGTTTCGCCATCGGCCTCCCTATGGGTGGCTTCGGCGATGACGCGAATTTTTTCATCAATCACATTAAGCGCGTTGCTTGCCGGGATCGTCACAACCCTGACGTTGCTCTGTTCGAGCTGTTTTAGCGCCAGAGAGGGCTGCGCCTGCGCGCTGGCAAGGACCAGCTTAGGGCAGGTGGCAAGGATCCCTTCGGCGTTGAGTTGGCGCAAATAACCGACATCAGGTAGGGCGTTTGCTGCTTCAGGCCACTGGCTGGTGCTGTCTCGCGCCACAAGGGAAGACTGTGCTCCCAGTGCGTATACAATCTCGGTGACATCGCCACCGAGAGCAACAACCCGTTCCCTGGACGCAGCCAGCGCTACGATGGGCAGTAGCGCAATCAGGACCAGCAGTTTTTTCATGCGGCCAGCCCCTTCGGCGTCAGTGCGTCAATTTGCGCGCGCCATTGCGTCTGCTCCGGTTCGCCTTCCGTTCGTTGACCATACAGCTGGGCGATTTGCGTGCCGTCGGCAGCAAACAGTTCCAGGCTGGTGACGTGGCCATCGGCGGTCGGTTTGCGCGTTACCCATGTTTCTGCCACGCTCTCTTCCAGCAGGTGTAAGGTAAATGTCGGGTTGAATATATTCAGCCAGCCTTTCATCGGCACCAGTTTTTCTATCACACCGGTAAAAATCTGTACGCAGCCACGATTACCCACAAAGACCATAATTTCATTGCCATCCTGGCGCGCGGTGTCGAGTAACTGCGCCAGAGCGCTATTTGCGACTTTACAGGCCAGATCGTCGCCCACCAGGTTAAACGCCTGTTGGCGGGTGAGATCGTGGCGTTTCAGCAGACCGAAGAACTGGTGTACATCGGTCATGGCTCGCCACTCTTGATCAACAGTCTGCGCATCGACCGTGACGGTGGCTGGAGCAGAAGGGGGGGCGGGTTGCAGCGCCAGAGGCGGGTTTTCAGCGAAGATGAAACGGGTCAGCAACGCAGCCCATTCCTCAATGAGGGTATTCTGTGTGGCATAGACCTTTAGTAGCGCATCCCCCTGATGGTCAAAGAACTGAATGCTCTGACGTTCGCCGTGGGCGGTTGTTTCGCTGATATGGAACACGCTTGCCCACTGATTGAGGAACAGGCGCAGGTCGAGAGCGCGCGGATTGAGTACCAGTCCGGCATGACCGTTCAGGTGCTGATTGGTAAACGCACCAACCTGCTCATGCACCGCATATTCGTTGCGGCATATACATTTGGTTTCGCCGACGGCTTCCAGTGCGCCGAGGATTTCACGCACTTCGCCACGTAAGCGCCAGGCGTCATGACCGACGCGCGCGAAGGTCAGTTCGGCTTCGCTAATATTCATCAATCCCGCAATATCACGTGCGTATTTGCCAGGATTTTCTTTCTTCAGTTCCAGCCAGCGTGTGTAATGATTCATTGTCTCTTCCTTCCAGATTGCTGCCCCGGCGAACCGGGGAAAAGTGATTACCACTGATAACTCACGAAAATTTTTCCATTACGACCATCCTGCGGAATGCCCTGCGGCGACCAGTACTCTTTGTCGAAGGCGTTGCCCAGTACCAGCGTGGTGGTCATGCCTTTCAGCGCTTGTTGGCCCTGATAGCTCACGTAGAAATCGTTTACCGCATAACCGGGCTGTTTCGTGTAGCTGCTGCTGATATGCGTTGAACGGTCAGCAAATGTACCTATCCAGCCAACGGAAAAACCGCTGTGCGCAACCGGTACGTTCAGTTTGCTGGTGACGGTATCCGGGTTAATGCTGGAAATGTATTCGCCGGTGTCTGTATCTTTGCCGCGCGTACGGTTATAGGCCATGTCGAGGCTGAACAGATCGGCGGAATATTTCGCCATCACGTCCCAGCCCCAGATTTTGGCGTTGGGTACGTTATAGGACATGGTTGTCGCGGCGGCGAAGTCGACGCTGGTGGAGATGTAATCTTTCGCTTTGGTGTCGAAATAGCTGGCTTTAAATTCGAGCGCATCGCTCGCCATCAACAGATCGTCAAAGCGCAGGCCAAATCCGTATTCCTGGGTTTCGTTGGTTTCCGGGCGTAGGTTAGGGTTCGGCACCCAGTAGTTGGTGTAAAAACGGCCAATCGAGAAGTGTTTCGCATCGTTATACATCTCGCCCATGGTCGGCGCACGGAAGGCCTGAGCGTATGATCCGAACAGCATCAGCCAGTCGGTTGGCGCAACGGTGAGCCCGGCGCGGGACGACCATTTATCGGCATCGACATCTTCATAGCCGTCGCTGCTGCCGCGATAAGAGTCATAACGGGTACCGCCCAGCAGCGTAACCGGCAGGTCGCGCAGGGTGATTTCATCTTGTAGCCAACCGGAGCTGAAATCGATTTTTGCCTCCGGGAAACCGGTGGTTGCGCCGCCTGGCTGTTGTTCCTGACGATAGTATTCCCCGCCGTAGGTCAGCAGGTGAGATGCAAAAGAGTCGGTAAACAGGCGGCTGCGGTTGTCGATTTTGCCGCCTTTGGTGGTTTGTTTGCGAAACTCGCCGGTGTTATCCGTGTTTTGCGCATTAATGCGTGCTTCGGACCAGTAGACGCGGGCATCCGCGTTCAACCAGTCATTGTCGGCTGGAGCAATCGAGTAGGTCAGTTGCGCGTCGCGCTGGATGGTTGAGCGATCGGTCATCGGGTTGCTGGTGGCATCCGCCGCGCTGGTTTGAGGGTTTTTAGGTTCACGGGCGTCATTGTTGTAGTAACGCAGCGAGCCGGCCAGCGTCTGGGCGCTGTCAATTTTCCAGCTGCCCTTCGCCAGCATATTGTTAATCGCTTCGTCGTTTGGTGCCGTAGTACCGTCGCTCTGGCGCAAATCACCGCGATCGCGACTGGACCAGGCAAGCAGTCCGTCCAGCGTATCGGTGCGACCAAACGCGCTGGCGCCCATACCGAGGCTGTGATCGCCGGTTGCCGCGGTACCGAACACGCGATAACCGCTGTTTTGTCCGGCTTCCAGCAGATCTTTGGCATCCGCAGTGTCATAGGCGATCACTCCACCTAACGCGCCGCTACCGTACAGCAGTGCAGAAGGGCCACGGACGACCTCGATGCGTTTGATCAGCGCCGGATCGAGGAAGGTACTGTTCAGGTGTCCGGTGTCGGTTCCCTGACGAACGCCATCAACCAGCACCAGAACGCCACGTCGATCGTAGCCGCGCAGATTCACGTCCTGGCCGTTAGTGCGACCGGTGCCGTCAAGGGTCAGGCCCGGAACCGTACGCAACAGGTCGGCTGCTGAGCTGGCGGTCTGGTTTTCCGGCGCGGTGGCATCAATCACGCTGACCATCATCGGCGCTTCAAAAGCACTACGGGCATTGCCGGTAGCGGTGACGGTCATATCTTCTACCGCCGCATACGCGACGGTGGGCAGGTTACTGATAATCGCCAGCGCCAAGAGCGAAGGGCGCAAGGATGCAGTGTGCAGGTGTGGCATAGCAACTCTCCATTAGGAAATCGAAAAGCGCTGGCTGCCTGGGTATTACCTGGGTGGCTGGCGAAAAGTGGTGTTTATTTGGTCAGAATGAGTTTTCCGGCTTGTGTCTGGCGCAGCAAATAGAGCTGGCCATCGTGTTCTATGATCACGCGCCCCTCTTTGCCCAGCAGACTTTTACTGTCAATTCGGCGCTCGTTTGGCGCGACGGCAGGCGGTGTTTTTTCTTTTGCGGGCGTTGTTGTGTTATCCATACGTGAATAGTTTTTAAAAATAACAATCAATTTAACAATGATAATCATTATCATCAAACTGCAAAATTGCGGCAAGCCTTTTTGTGAAATAATTGTGACGAGAATAAATTTTGTACAATAAGGAGGGGGAAAACAAAGAATTAGCACCGGGCAACGTGATGTTACCCGGCGAACAGCATTAAAAACGGCTATCAACCGCAGAGGCGAGTTTTTCAACCAGCAGTTCAGTATCTTCCCAGTTCAGGCACGGGTCGGTAATGGACTGGCCGTAAACCAGCGGCTGGCCGCTAACGATTTTTTGCGTACCTTCACGCAGGAAACTCTCCGCCATAATCCCGGCAATCGCCGTCGAACCATTGCGAATTTGCTGGCACACATCATCACAAACGTCCAACTGACGACGATGCTGCTTCTGGCAATTGCCATGGCTAAAATCGACCACCAGATGTTCAGGCAGGGAAAATTCGTGCAGGGTATCGCAGGCGGCGGCAATATCTTCAGCATAATAATTCGGCTTTTTACCGCCGCGCATGATGATATGCCCGTAAGGATTACCGCTGGTCTGATAAATGGTCATCTGGCCGGTTTTATCCGGAGAGAGGAACATATGGCTGGCACGGGAGGCGCGAATCGCATCGACGGCAATACGCGTATTGCCATCCGTACCGTTTTTAAAGCCGACCGGGCAGGAAAGCGCAGAGGCCATTTCACGGTGGATCTGGCTTTCGGTGGTGCGTGCGCCAATGGCTCCCCAACTGATTAAATCGGCAATAAACTGACCGGTCACCATGTCGAGGAATTCTGTTGCCGTGGGTACGCCCAGTTCATTGACCTGCAACAGCAGTTTACGCGCCAGTTCAATGCCGTGGTTCACGCGGTAGCTGCCGTTTAAATCCGGGTCGGAAATTAAGCCTTTCCAGCCCACTACGGTGCGCGGTTTTTCAAAATAAGTGCGCATCACGATTTCCAGACGCGCCTGATGTTTTTCGCGCAGCGCCTGTAAACGCGTCGCGTATTCCATGGCGGCATCAAGATCGTGAATCGAGCAGGGACCTACGATCACCAGTAAACGAGCGTCTTCACCATTTAATATTTTTTCTATCCGGCGTCGGGAGTCCGTAACATGACGGGCGACGGAGGACGAAACAGGATGCCGTTGCGCAAGCTCTGCTGGAGTGACCAGGTTGTCAATACGCGCAGTACGGAGTTCATCGGTTCTGTTCATTACTTGTCTCAGAAATTTGTTGCTTCAACGGCAGGACTACCGGGAAGTGATGTATATCACAATATCATACTCATCCTGCCTGGTGGCGAGCATAATAACAAAAAATCGAACCAATGCACTAGCATTCTAGTACATGCGGCGATTCAGCCCCATGATGTCGAGGATCTTGGTAGCAATCTCTTCTACCGAATAATTGGTACTGTTCAGCCATGGGATCTGGTTTTTCCGGTATAGCGCTTCCACCTCAGCAACCTCCATCCGGCACTGGCGCATCGAGGCGTAACGGCTGTTTTCCCGGCGCTCTTCGCGGATGGCCGCCAGGCGCTCAGGGTCAATGGTCAGGCCGAACAATTTATGCTGTAACGGCTTCAGGGATGCTGGCAGCACCAGATTATCCATATCATCGGCAATAAAGGGGTAGTTGGCCGCGCGAATGCCAAACTGCATGGCCAGATACAAACTGGTCGGGGTTTTACCGCAACGGGAAACGCCAAGCAGGATCACCTGCGCCTGATCGAGGTTGCGCAACGAAATGCCGTCGTCATGAGCGAGGGTATAATCAATGGCGGCAATGCGCGCGTCGTACTTGTTAAGGTTGCCGGGGTTCAGGCCGTGGGTACGATGGGCGATCGGCGTAGGGTCGAGCTTCATCTCTTGTTGCAGTGGGGCAACCAACGCCTGCACGATATCCTGACAAAATCCTTCGCTTTGCAAAATGATCGAGCGAATTTCCGGCAAAACGATAGAGTAAAACACCAGAGGGCGCACGCCAGTTTGTTGATAGATCGCGTCAATCTGGTCTTTAACCGCTCGCGCACGACTCTCATTTTCCACAAACGGCAGCGTAATGCTGCTGATCGTAACCGGAAATTGCGACATTACCGCGTGGCCCAATACCTCGGCGGTGATGGCCGTACCATCAGAAATATAAAATACGTGACGATCAACAGCATTATCCATTTTGCTCATCCTGGGGCTGACATAATTCTCTGAAAGCATAAATTAAAATTCGCCAGAAGCGAATATTGCTGCATCTATTTTGTAAAATGAAACGGTATTTTTATATTTACTGAAAAGTACATTTCATTTTTCGGAACAAATGTTTATACCGGTAGTTTTTGTGGTGATCCCCTGTGGCTCGCGGGTTTGCGCAAATGCGGAAACAATCTGAAAAAATAAAAAATAAAGTTGCTTGAACGATTCACCGTTTTTTTCGTTGAGGTAAATATGCAAAGATAATTACGCAAAATTGAGTTTCCTAACCTCGTTCATATATAAGGATTGTTCGATGTCCAACAATGGCTCGTCACCGCTGGTGCTTTGGTATAACCAACTCGGCATGAATGATGTAGACAGAGTTGGGGGCAAAAATGCCTCCCTGGGTGAAATGATTACTAACCTTTCCGGTATGGGTGTTTCCGTACCGAATGGTTTTGCAACGACCGCCGATGCGTTTAACCAGTTTCTGGACCAGAGCGGTGTTAACCAGCGCATTTATGAGCTGCTGGATAAAACGGATATTGACGATGTCACCGAGCTTGCGAAAGCCGGCGCACAGATCCGCCAGTGGATTATCGACACTCCTTTCCAGCCGGAGCTGGAAAATGCCGTCCGCGATGCCTACGCGCAGCTGTCAGCAGACGATGCCCATGCCTCTTTTGCCGTGCGCTCTTCCGCCACCGCAGAAGATATGCCAGATGCGTCATTTGCCGGTCAGCAGGAAACCTTCCTCAACGTCCAGGGATTTGATGCCGTACTGGTTGCTATCAAACACGTCTTTGCCTCGCTGTTTAACGACCGTGCAATCTCTTATCGCGTTCACCAGGGTTATGACCATCGTGGCGTAGCGCTCTCTGCTGGCGTTCAGCGGATGGTGCGCTCAGACCTCGCGTCTTCCGGCGTAATGTTCTCCATCGATACCGAATCCGGTTTCGATCAGGTGGTGTTCATCACTTCCGCATGGGGCCTGGGCGAGATGGTTGTGCAGGGTGCCGTTAACCCGGATGAATTCTACGTGCACAAACCGACTCTGGCGGCAAACCGTCCGGCGATCGTCCGTCGCACAATGGGTTCGAAAAAAATCCGCATGGTCTACGCGCCAACCCAGGAACACGGCAAGCAGGTGACGATTGAAGATGTACCGCAGGAGCAGCGCGACATTTTCTCCCTGACCAACGCAGAAGTGCAGGAGCTGGCGAAGCAGGCGGTACAGATCGAGAAGCACTACGGTCGTCCGATGGACATCGAATGGGCGAAAGACGGTCATACCGGCAAACTGTTCATTGTGCAGGCGCGTCCGGAAACTGTGCGCTCGCGCGGCCAGGTGATGGAGCGTTATACGCTGCATGCTCAGGGTAAAATTATTGCTGAAGGTCGTGCTATCGGTCACCGCATTGGCGCGGGTCCGGTCAAAGTCATTCAGGACATCAGCGAAATGAACCGTATCGAACCTGGCGATGTCCTGGTTACCGACATGACCGATCCGGACTGGGAACCGATCATGAAGAAAGCGGCGGCGATTGTCACCAACCGTGGCGGTCGTACCTGTCACGCGGCGATCATTGCCCGTGAACTGGGGATCCCGGCCGTGGTTGGCTGTGGTGATGCCACCGAGCGTATGAAGGACGGTGAGAAAGTCACTGTCTCCTGTGCCGAAGGTGATACCGGTTATGTTTATGCTGAGATGCTCGACTTCAGCGTGAAGAGTTCCAGCGTGGAAACCATGCCGGATCTGCCGTTGAAGGTGATGATGAACGTGGGTAACCCGGACCGGGCTTTCGACTTCGCCTGTCTGCCAAACGAAGGTGTCGGCCTGGCGCGTCTGGAATTTATCATCAACCGCATGATTGGCGTACACCCGCGTGCGTTGCTGGAGTTCGATGACCAGACGCCTGAGCTGCAAAACGAAATCCGCGGCATGATGAAAGGTTTTGATTCCCCGCGTGAATTCTACGTTGGTCGTCTGACGGAAGGGATCGCCACGCTGGGTGCGGCGTTCTATCCAAAACGCGTTATCGTGCGTATGTCAGACTTTAAGTCCAACGAATATGCCAACCTCGTCGGCGGTGAGCGTTATGAGCCGCATGAAGAAAACCCGATGCTGGGCTTCCGCGGGGCGGGCCGTTACATTGCTGATAGCTTCCGCGACTGTTTCGCGCTGGAATGTGACGCAGTGAAACGTGTCCGTAACGATATGGGCCTGACTAACGTAGAAGTGATGGTCCCGTTTGTCCGTACCGTTGCCCAGGCGAAAGCGGTAGTGGAAGAGCTGGCGCGTCAGGGGCTGAAACGCGGTGAGAACGGACTGAAGATCATCATGATGTGTGAGATCCCGTCCAACGCCTTGCTGGCCGAGCAGTTCCTTGAGTACTTTGACGGCTTCTCCATCGGTTCAAACGACATGACGCAGCTGGCGCTGGGACTGGACCGCGACTCTGGTGTGGTATCTGAACTGTTTGACGAGCGTAATGATGCGGTGAAAGCGCTGCTGTCGATGGCGATTCGTGCAGCCAAGAAGCAGGGCAAATACGTGGGTATTTGCGGTCAGGGTCCATCCGATCACGAAGACTTCGCCGCCTGGCTGATGGAAGAGGGGATCGACAGTCTGTCGCTGAACCCGGACACCGTCGTGCAGACCTGGCTGAGCCTGGCTGAACTGAAGAAGTAACATCATGCCGGATGGTGGCGTAAATGCCTTATCCGGCCTACGGTTAGTATGCAACGTAGGCCGGATTAGAGGTGTTAGCATTGCCATCCGGTACTTTACCCTTCAACGCTTTCCACACTCTCCACGCTTAAACGCTGAATGATATCCTGACGCAGCTGGTATTTTTGTACCTTGCCTGACGCCGTGCGCGGTAACGTTTCGACAATGACGATGTGTTCCGGATATTTATACTTTGCCACCCGTTTGCGGCTAAAAAAGGCCACCACTGATTCCAGCGACAGCGAATGATGCGGCGGTTTCAGCACCACATAAGCGCACGACCGTTCACCTAACCGATCGTCTGGCATCGCGACAACGCAGGCATCATGAATGCGCGGATGCTGTAATAAAATATCCTCCACTTCGCGGCTGCTGATGTTTTCCCCACCGCGCACAATAATATCTTTTTTACGCCCGGTAATTTTGATGTATCCCGCTTCGTCCATGCGGCATAAGTCGCCACTGTAATACCAGCCATCTTTGTCCAGCGCGCGGGCGGTCAGTTCAGGCTCATCGAGGTAGCCCATAAAAACATTGGGGCCACGCGAGGCCTCTTCACCTTCGCACCCTGCAGGCAACGTATTGCGCGCTTCATCGACGACTTTAATTTCCACGCCTGCGGCGGCATATCCATCGGTATTCATTATGCGTGAAAGTGAATCGTCGAGATTGACCAGCGCATGCGGCGAGCTCTCCGTCGAACCATAGATGCTTAACAATTTAATGCCGCGCTGTTGGCAGTCACGGGCAATCTTTTGCGGAATGGTGGTGCCACCGCATAAGAAAAAACGTAGTGATGTGAGATCACAGGGCCGTTTTTCCAGACTACACAACATGTCGTAGACGAAGGGGGTTGCACCGAGCACGCAGGTACAGCGTTGTTGCTCGAGCAGTTCAAGACAGGCGGTTGGGGTGAATATATCCAACAATACGCTGCGTGCGCCGATTAAAAACGGCGCGGTAACGCCATGCAAAAAACCGGTAGCGTGTCCCAGTGGGGCGGGCATCAAAACCACATCCTGCCAGGTGAGATTGAGTCGGGCACAGTAGGCGCGTTCGCTGGCAAGGATATTGTTGTGGGTTAACATTACGCCTTTCGGCATTCCCTCGGTTCCGGAGGTAAACAGCACGGCAGCCAGTTCATCGGCGTGAACGTTAATAACCTGGGTTAATGGCGGAGCCTGAAGCAGTTGGCTGAACGCCAGCGAGGCGGTGGCCGGTGCCAGTTTATCTACGGCGACAATCTGTTGCAGATGCGGCAACTGGTTTTGCAAGGGGAGGATCAGATCAACCGGTCGGGTCTGTTTAAACAACGTCGGTGCGAAAAAAATCTTCGCTTTGCATTTGTTCAGTACCCACACCAGTTCCGCTTCGCGCCAGGCAGGCAGCAGTGGTACGGAAACGGCTCCGGTTTTCAGGCAGGCCAGGTAGATAATGGTGAACTCGCACCAGCCAGGCAACTGAAAGGCAATGCGATCGCCGGGTTGGATCCCGCAGGCTACAAACCAGGTTGCCAGACTGCTGGCAGCATCGTCGAGTGCAGCGTAGGTATATGAAGCGCCATGATTATCAACCACGGCGATTTTATCCGGCATGGCTCTGGCGGTTTGGTGCCAGTAATCGCCAAGCGAAGCATCTCCCCATAAACCCAGTTGTCGCCAGGCCTGGCGACGTTCGGCGTTAAACGTAAGTGTGATACTCATGAAGTTATTCCCAGGATTATTTCGGCATACATCTGACCGGATGGCCAGGCGGGGCCAATCCGGCGTACAACATGCAAAATCCGTTAGCCGTAGCGGAAATCAACGCCAAATGTTCCGAGCGGGTATTCCCATTGTGTGAGGATCGTGTCACCGCACAGCACCCGGCAGGTGCCGCACTCCAGGCAGCCTGCGGAATCAAAATGAATATTTCCACTCTCATCCTGTTTATACAGTCCGGCGGGGCAGGCTTTCAGCAACTTGCGAAATTCATTAAGGTCGGGATGTTCAGCCAGAATGATGTGCGGGTGGCCTTCATCAACATTAAATTTATTGACGCCCAGTTTGACGTCGACGTTAACGTTAGTGTCCTGATTCATAGTGCGGTGGCCCCCTTGATGCCGTCTTTCAGTAAGTTCATCAGCCCAATCTGCCTGGCATGGGACATGATCATCTTGCGAACGGGCTGATTTGGGCTTCCGTCAACGGTAAACATATCGTTCATGATATCGGCCACCATGCGGGGATACTGGGTGAACAGGCGCGGGTTTTCCATCAGCGCCGGGATCTTGCGAAAATGCTGCAAATCACGCATCACACAGCCCTGTTCGAGGGCGCGTTTGTAATCCATCAGGCTACTGGCCGAGTAATCCTGGCGCTCTTTTGCTGCAATGGCTGTTTGGGCGGCGGCTTCTGCGGAGGCTATCGCCAAATCCATGCCGCGCACGGTATAACCCAGATTCAGACAGAAACCAGCGGCATCGCCGACGATCATTACCCCGTCATCAACCAGTTTCGGAACCATTGCCAGACCGCCTTCCGGTACCATATGTGCGGAATACTCCAGCAGTTCACCGCCGGCAATCAGCGGACGAATAGTCGGGTGTCGCTTAAAGTCTTCCAGCATTTGCGGAATGCTTTTCGTGGCATGGGCAATATCCCCCAGACCACACACCAGGCCCAGAGAGATGGAATCCTGGTTGGTATACAGAAATCCGCCTCCCATCAGTCCATCAGACGGTGAGCCTGCGAACAGCCAGGCTGCACCTTCGTTGCCTGACAGATTGAACCGATCCGCAATCACCGCCGACGGTAAGCCGATCAGCTCTTTTACGCCAACGGCATAGTGCTGCGCAGAAGAGGGGGAACCATCCCCAGCGACCGTCCCAGCATAGAATTAACGCCATCGGCAAGGATGACAATATTGGCTTCGAGGATATCGTCCCCGGCTTGCACTCCGGTGACCTTATTGCCTTCGCGAATTAGCGCGTCGACGCGCACGCCGGGGATGAACTGCACGCCAGCCTGTTCCGCTTTTTCCATTAGCCATGGGTCAAGCCGGTTGCGCAAAACGGTATAAGAGTCCTGCGCTGGCGCGTTGTCTTTTTCACGATGGAAGTCGAGGGTAACGGCGCTCTCTTCGGTCAGGAAGGAGATTTTTTCGCGGGTGACTTTACGTTCGAGAGGCGCTTCCTGCGCGAATCCGGGCATGATGCGCTCAAGGCTGTGCGCGTAGAGTCTCCCGCCGGTCATATTTTTACTGCCCGCACTGTTGCCGCGCTCGATGACCAGTACGTCCAGTCCGGCCCGGGCCATAACGTAACCTGCCATTGTACCCGCTACACCAGCCCCGACCACAATGGCATCAAATTTTTCATCTGACATGCTTTATGCTCCTTTCCCGCCGCGAGGGCAGCGGGAGATGTGCGTTAACGGGATTAGCGGCTGAGATGGTCGATAAGGGCCGGAACCACTTTGTAGATGTCGCCCACCAGACCGTAATCGGCGTAATTGAAAATAGGGGCTTTTTTATCTTTGTTGATGGCGACAATGACTTTCGCGCCGTTACCGCCGACCATATGCTGAATTTGTCCTGAGATGCCCAGCGTGAGATACAGGTCTGATTTCAATAACACGCCAGAAACGCCAATGTAGCGTTCGCGTTCCATCCAGTTTTCGCCTTCGGCAATCGGTCGTGAACAACCCACTTCAGCACCCAGCACAGATGCCAGTTGGCGCACCATTTCCAGATCGTTTTGCGCCACCAGGCCGCGACCCACACCCACCACGCGCCTGGCTTTGCTGAGATCCACGCTGCTCACGGATTTGGCACGACGCTCCAGGCACATCACTTCATGGTGCGGCGCGATGTACGTTGCTGAGACAACCGGGCAGTTGTGCGAGGCATTTTCCGCGACCGGTTCAAGCTGGCCTGGAGCAAGCGTGATAATCGCCAGCGTACTTTTGATTTTTTCTTTGCCAAATGCCAGACCACCATACATCCGGTGTTCGGCGAACAAAATGCCTGCATCCAGCGTTACCGATGTGGCGTCGTTCACCATCGCTGCGTTGAGCTGAATGCTTAAGCGTGCGCCAAGGGATTTGGCTCGTTTAGTCGCGGACATCAGCAGCAGCCCGGCGTGTTCCTGCATCAGGGCGGCGATGGTCTCAGCGTAATTTTCAACACGCTGTAAACCGGAGGTTGCGTCGAGCACGACTATCTTATCGGCACCCAAGGCTTGCAACTGATTGGCCTGGTCGCTGCCTTGTACGATAAGGTGTACCTGCTCACCCCACAGGCGAGCGCCGGCCATTAATTCTGCATAGCGTTCTACGTTATCGCTGAACACCCAGACGTTGGCTAATTTACTCATGATGATTTCTCTCCGTTGGGCTTAGTTCAGGGCTTTTTTCAGGTGTTCAGCCAGTTCGGCAATGGCTTCTGCTGAGTCATTTTCCAGAATGATGTGCTGACGTTCGGTTTGCGGCGGCACGGTAAGGCTCACCAGTTCCGCTAACGGTGATGCAGGTATCCAACCAATATCGCTGGCTTGCCACGGGGTGACCGGTTTTTTACCCGCGCCCAGAATCGCCTTCATCGAGGGAATACGCGGTGTGTTGATATCCGACGTCACGCACAGTACGGCGGGGAGCGGCAGATCAATTACTTCGACTTCATCTTCAAGTGTGCGCTCAACCACAAGGCGATCGCCGTTACGTTGGATGCTGCTGACGGCATTAATCACCGGGAGCTGTAATAGTTCGCCAACCAGTAAGCCGACCTGCTGCGCGTAGATATCCCCCGATCCTTCACCGAACAGCATCAGGTCGAAATCCATATTGTTGGCCGCACAGGCCAGCGCCTGAGCGGTATCCCGGGGTAATGAATGCTCCAGTTGTGCATCCTGCACCATATACAAACTGTCCGGCCCGCGGGACAGCACGTCTTTACGCACTTTGGAGTTTTGTAGTAGCGACCCGCCCACCGTTAAGGCGATGATTTCATCACCCTCCGCGCTAAGCTGCGCTGCGGCCTCTATCGCATTTAAGTCAAACTGGCTGATTTTGGCATCGGCCCGGTCAAAGTTAAGCGAGCGCTGTGGGGTAACAACAATGTCCTGTTCTTCAGGCACCAACTTAAAGCAGGTTATTATTTTCATGGCATCTCCAGTGATTCTCGTGTGGATGATGACGTGGTGCGTCATTATCGACAGTAGGGAAAATTGACTGAAAATAGTGTGCGACAGAGGGAGGGCTGTTTTCGACGGGGAAATCTGTTTTCATTGCCAACAATCTTGCAAAAAAAACGTCCCGGGAATGCCTGGTTTATCAGCAATAATCAGACGGTGCGTACCAGAGGAAAAAACGGGAACACAAAGACAGTGAAAATAATTGCGAAATGCGTCATGTTTTTAATCGCCTCTGCGCTGAATTTGTTTCTTATATGTAAATTATTAATGCAGACTTAATAACATTTATTCTTTTTGATTATTATAAAACGCAAATAATCAATGGCAGCAATGTACCAAAGCAAAAGGTGTCATCTTGCAGACGGGGCAAATAATTTTGTTTCGCCGGGAAGGAATAACGTTGTATAACGTCATTATCATTTTTATTTTCTGATATTAATAATCCCAAAATTGCTGCCTTTAGGTGGAGGTTGTCATGTATCAACGCTGCTTTGATAATGCCGTGGAGACCCTTTTTGAACAGGGGAAAACCCCGAGATTCTCGCGATTCGTCATCAGTGATGACCCTAACTGGGAGTCGGGTCATCACGTTCACGATAATGAAACAGAGCTTATTTATGTCAAAAAAGGGGTCGCAAGATTAATTATCGATTCGTCGCTGTATGTCGCGCATGCCGGGGATATCGTGGTGATAGAGCAAGGGCGACTCCATGCGGTTGCTTCGGATAGTAGCGCGCCTGCAACGACTTACACCTGCGCGCTCTACGGTTTTCGTTTCAACGGCTGGCAGGATAATCAGCTATTGCAGATGCACTCGTGTCCGGTGATTAGCGTTACTCAGGGGAAGGAGGTTATTAAGAGTATCTTTAATGAGTTGGGGGTTATGCTCCCCCAGAGCAAAAATAACCTGACATCTTCAGCCTACGACGCTTTTGCTTATGCTCTAACCGTTTTATTTTACGAAAACTTTAAAAATGCCTATCGTTCTGAGCAAGGTTATATTAAAAAAGATGTCTTAATTAAAGATGTGCTGGTTTATTTAAATAATAACTTCCGCGAAAAAATTACTCTCGATCAGTTATCCAAAAAATTCCGGGCCAGCGTGAGTTATATCTGCCATGAATTTACTAAGGAGTATCGAATTTCGCCGATCAATTATGTGATTCAGCGACGAATGACCGAGGCGAAATTTGCCCTGACGAATACGGAAGCTTCGTTAGCGGAAATCTCCTGGCGGGTAGGGTATGAAAATGTCGATCACTTTGCCAAACTCTTTCAGCGGCATGTGGGTTGTACCCCCAGTGATTATCGCAAGCAGTTTAAAAATAATCTGGTTGAGCAGGAATGCTTGATCCCAGAGGTCTGATTATCCTGGATCGTGCCGGAAAACGCTTGTGCGCTATCCGGCACGAATTACCGCTTACTTATTCTGGTAATCTTTCAGGATTTGGCGTCCGGCGACGTAAATCATAATTTCGTCGGTGCCGCCGCCAATGCGCTCGCAGCGAACATCGCGCCAGAATCGGGAAACTCGCGCTTCATCGGTGTAACCCAGCCCGCCCATGATCTGAATGGCGTCATCAATCACTTCCATTGCCGTGCGGGCGCAATACAGTTTTGCCAACGCCGCGCTGGTCCGCAGCGACTGTTCCTGATCGGCCTGCCAGGCCACTTTCAACACCATATTGCGCATGTTTTCAATTTTAATCGCCATCAGCGCCAGTTTTTCCTGGATCATCTGGTTATGGCCAATCGGTTTACCAAATGCGATGCGCTGATTAGCGTAACGGGCGGCATCTTCGAAGGCGCACTCGGCGAAACCGGTACTACGCGCGGCGTTGATCAACCGTTCCATCTCAAAGTTGTACATGACGTTGAGGAAGCCCATGCCTTCTTCGCCGACCATATCGCTTTCGTCTACTTCAACATCATCAAGATAAACTTCGCAGGTGCTGAGCATGTGCCAGCCGATTTTATGCAGCGGATTAACCTTAATACCGGGTTTCTTCGAATCCACCCACCACAGCGTAAAGGCTTTCTTCGGATCTTTCGGCTCCGGATCGCGAGCCAGTACCAGCATATAAGGATACTCTTTAGCGCCGGTGATAAAGGTTTTTTGCCCGTTGAGATATACCTTGCCGTTTTTGCGGGTGTAGCTGGTGGTGGCGCTGTTATTGTCTGAACCTGCTCCCGGTTCGGTTAATGCCAGCGCATAAGCCGGATCGCCCGTTTCCATGGTGCTTTCTGCCGTTTTACGTAACTGCTCGGCGGATCCAAAACGACGCATACTGTGAATACACTGACCGTTCGTGATTAAAAAAGCGGGTGCGCCGCATTTGGAAACTTCCATCAGTGCCAGCATCTGCGTGACGTAATCTGCCGGGATACCGCCGAACTCTTCCGGAACGCCCAGCATTGAAATACCGTTGTCCGCAAGGGCGCGCATAAACTCTTTCGGATAGGTAGCCGTCTGATCGCAGGTACGGAAATATTCCTCCGGGAAATTGCTGGTAATCAGTTCGCGAATGCTGGCAAGCAGCAGCTCTTGTTCTTCAGTTAATGAAAAATCCATCAGGGTACTCCTTTTAATTGGCGGCATCGGGCAATATAAAACCCATCGAAGCATCGATAAATAATCTTTCGTCCATCAGTTTCAGTTCCGGAGAAATAACCGGAGGGAAATCCATTTTGTCCAGAATGTCTTCCTGTAAAGAGACACCTGGCGCAATTTCGACTAAATGAAGACCATCTTCTTTTAACGTAAATACAGCACGCTCGGTGATGTAACGCACATCCAGTCCGCGCTCGAGTGCAATTTTTCCGCTGAATGTGACTTCAGGTAGTTCGTTGACGAATTTTTTCACCCGGCCTTCCTGCACGATATTTAATTTGCCATTGGCAACTTCCGTTTTCAGGCTTCCGGCAGTTAACGTGCCGCAAAATATTATTTTCTTCGAGGTGGCGCTAATATCGATAAAACCGCCGGTTCCCATAATTTTGCCATTGAATTTATGTACGCCGACATTGCCGTGGCGATCCACTTCGGCGAAGCTTAAATAGCATACATCCAGCCCGCCGCCGTGGTAGAAGTCAAACTGGGAGGTCATATCCAGAATCGCGCGGGTGTTGACGTTGGCACCAAAAGCGATGCCCTGGGAGGTAATTCCGCCAATCGGGCCGGTCTCGACCGTCAGAATAAAGTCGTCAGCGCAGCCTTCTTCGCGTGCAACGAGACCAATACCATCGGCGATACCCACGCCAACGTTGCCGACCGCGCCTTTACGCATTTCGAACAGGGCGCGTCGGGCCACCAGTTTACGCTGATTGAGCGGCAGGGCAGTCTGCTGGCTGTCATCAAGGACAAAATCGCCCGAGATAAAGCGGTTAACCGGCGCGCCGCCGTACAATTGAGTTTGATCGGGATCGATGACCACAATATCGACCAGATAGCCCGGAATACGCACGGCTTTTGGGTGCAGTGTGGCTTTCTTCACCATTTTTTGCACCTGCATCATGACGATACCGCCGTTGTTGTGAACGGCCTGAGCAATCACCAACGCGTCGAGATACATAACTTCATCTTCAAACGTGGCGTAACCTTCGCTGTCGCAGGTGGTGGCGCGAATAAAGGCGATGTTTGGCGCAATGGCTTTGTAATAGAGGTACTCTTTGTTATCAATTTCCACCAGCTTGATCAGATCTTCGGTGGTCACTTCATTCAGCTTTCCGCCCTGTTGGCGGGGATCGACAAATGTTCCGATACCGATCTCACTCAGAATACCCGGCTGGTGGGCTGCCGAGGCACGCAGGGTCTGGGTTAATACGCCCTGAGGATAGTTATAGGCGGCAATTTTATTCTGCTCAGCGAGGTCGGAAATTCGTGGTGATTGTCCCCAGTGGCCGCATAATGCCCATTTGACTAAACCTTCTTGTGCTAACGGGCTAATTCCACGGTCAGCACGGTCACCTAATCCCGTTGGGCTAATCAATGATAAGTTTCGGGGGGAGTGTGCGTTTTTATATTTTTCAGCCAGCGCATTAATTAATGTTGTTGCTTCGAGAATACCGCCACCTGCGCCTAATACACAGAGCGTTGCCTCATCAGGAATATAATTAATGGCATCCGCTGCGGATAATACGGGGACCCGACCATCAATGCGTTTTGGTCTTGATAATTTCATATGAACTCCAGATTATATGCGTGCGACTATCTGTCGCTATATTCGACAATAATAATGTGAGTTATTTAATAATGTCCGGCCATCTGCCCGATATTCGTGATTAAGCGAATATCTGGGGCAGGGCATTACTGATATTAATATGGATAAACAGTACTATTACGCCTGATGCAATATGGTCAAAACGGTACGTAGGTCGGTGACCGAAATTTGCCCAGGGGCAGAGGCTTTTTTCACCGCACCAAAGGTTGCAGCTGAACCGAAAACCTCACCGGACAGACGTGAAATCACCCCTGTTTTAGCCATCGACATAGTAATGATCGGGCGATCGGCATAGCGTTCCTGCATTTCCAGAGTTGCGCCAAGCAGGGTCAATACATCCGTTTTGTTTTGCGGCATCAGGGCGATTTTCGGGATATCAGCGCCAAGCTCCTGCATTTTACGCAGGCGCAGGACAATCTCTTGTGCCGCTGGCGTCTTATGGAAATCATGATTCGACATAATGACGGCGACATTTTTTGCATGTGCATATTCGACGGTGGCTTTAATCAGTTCGTCACCGGTGAAAAGCTCCAGGTCAATCATATCGACCAGACCGCTATCTACCGCCGCACGGTTTAGCGCAATATAGTTTTCGACAGCCAGCGCCTGTTCACCACCTTCTTTGGCACTACGGAAGGTGAACAGCAGCGGTTTGTCAGCCATCACCTCGCGGATGACGCGTGCAGCTTCCAGTACGGCATCAACGGAGGACACCTCGGTGAAATGGTCAACGCGCCATTCCAGAATGTCGAAATCCGCCTCGCGATAGGCCAGCGCTTCGCTTTTTACCGTTGCGATGTCTTTACCCATCAGTGAGACAATGATCTTCGGCGCACCCTCGCCAATGACGAGGTTTTTTACGGTTACGGTTTTCATCGATTACCCTTTAAATATTTTACAAATGCTTGCCCATCAGGCTGCAAAACCCATAACCTGTTTCACATACTCAAGAGGGAAATCTTTCCCGGTCCAGAGTTTGAACTGTTCAGCCCCTTGCCATAACAACATGCCGTAACCATCAATCGTTTTGCAACCGGCAAGTTGTGCCTGTTGCAATAATTTGGTCATATGCGGGTTGTAGACGCATTCAGTCACCAGCAGATCCGGGCGTAGCAGGGAAACGTCGGTCACCAGAGATTCGTTCTCCAGCGGCTTCATTCCCACTTTCGTACCGTTGGTCAGAATATCCGCGCTGGCCAGTGCGTCCGCAAAAGCCTGTCGATCGTCGAGATCGATAACGGTGACCACGCAATCGGTATTTTCATTAACACGTTTGGCGAATTCCTGCGCTTTGGCAAAGAACTCATCTTGACGGTTAAAGAGTTTGATTTCTTTGATGCCTTCAATCGCCGCCTGGGCGCCAATGGCCGTTGACGCGCCGCCTGCGCCCAACAGTACCATGGTTTTACCCCTGATATCGAAACCGCTTTCCTTGATGGCACGAATATGACCCGTGCCATCAGTATTGTAGCCGCGCAGGTAACCATCATCATTGACGATAGTATTAATCGCGCCGACCAGTTTGGCTGCAGGCGTTAATTCATCAACATATTCACATGCCAGTTGCTTGTTGGGCATTGAGACTCCGGTACCGCGCATTTTTAAGGCCTTCAGCCCGGCAATCGCATTAGCAAACGTGGAGTTATCGACTTCAAATGCCATGTAGGTAAAAGGTAATCCCGCTTTTTCTAATGCCTTATTTTGCATTTCAGGCGACAGGCTGTGTCTGATCGGGTAGGCCATCAGACCAATCAGTTCATATTTTGCAGTTACGTCCATTTGATACTCCTTCTAAGCAATTTATTGAAAATAACGTTCGCCCAACCGCACATCATTTTTGGGAATATCAAATACGCGGTAGTAACGAATAAAGACGATGATGGCGGTGATGAAGGCCAGCAAAGCAAATGCGAGGTCCAGCAAAATGATGTACTGCAGGCCTATGTTAGAAAGGTATCCGGTGATTAATGGGATAATAAAGTTGGCTACGCCCCCCATCATCATATAAATACTGGTGACCTTGGCTTTGCTCCTGGGGAAAAACTCTGACATCACCGAAACGCCGAGCTGTAAAATACCGCCTGCGGCAGAAAACCCGATAAGAAATGAACCGGCGTTACACACCAATGGGGATGGATATAAATAGATAACCGCTGCGGTGAGGGTTGCCAGTCCGGCGTTAAACACATTCGCCCAAATGGGTCGAACCATTTTCTTGAGCAGTACAGCAAAAATAAACACGCAGACCAGCGAACCCATACTGTAGTAAGAGATGGTTTTCAGCGCGTCGGCTTCTGCCATGCCGGCAAATGCCATCGCGTATTTCGGCATCCAGACTACGATGACGTAAAAGGTCGAAAATGCGGCCACCCCAAACATAACGGAGGCTACACCTTCCAGCCAGACCAGCGGTTTACTGTTCATCTGTGGTAGCTCTTTTGCAATGCCCGCATCCACCATCTGGCTGGGGAAGCGGCTTTTGAGCAGCATCAACGTTATGACGACGAACAGTACCCCCGGGATAATGACCGCATAGCCGTACCAGATATGGTTGAGCAGCATGGTGCTGACGACGATGGGGTAGATCATCTGCCCAAATGAGACCATCGCTTTAACCAGGATAACCGCTGACCCAGACGCCTTAGGGAAGCATTCCATCAAAGCCGGATAGCCCCCTGTATCCAGGGCCGAGTTAGCGACGCCGACACAAACAGCGAGAATAAAAGCAATCATCAGATTCGGGCTGGCGGGAATGCCGAAGAAAAACAGCATGTACAGAATTGCCCCTAACAGAATGATAGCCCGTCTACCAAATTTATCTGAGAGCACGCCAAAGAATAAAATACTCACCAGGCGACCAAGACCAATGCCGGAAATTAAATAGGCTATCCCAGCATTGTCGGTGGAGAATTTTTCTGCGAGAGAGCTCATATTTTGCGCCAGTGTAATGACGCTAATGCCGTGTAAAAAATAACTTAAATAAATACAGGTTATCGCCAAAAGAAATGGCGTATTAAAGGTCTTATTTTGAGACATGTTCACAACTCCTTGCGGATTTTAAAATTGTTCTGTGCTCGTCGATATTGTTTAAATTGCGGCGACCTTGTGATTAATATACCGGGGCGCTGATATTGTGCCTACATAGCATGGCGTTTAAGTTACCAGGTATGTTGCATGCTCAACTGTGAAACTTAATTCTTTCAACCAACATTTTGCTGAAGTTTTAAAACCGCGACCAATTATTTTGCAGCGGGGGAGAACAATATTGCATCCGCGTTATTTTACGACCGTCGCCATGTTTAGTTGCTGCTTTGTCGCGATACGGCTGCGATAGCCAATAAACAATGCTAACAGGAAGCCTACCGCGGCTATGCCGGTATCAAACCACATGATGTGAGCAATGCTGGTCTGCGAGAGTCTTGCCGTTATCAGTGGGATGGTGAAGGTCGCAATGCTGCCCGCGCTGTAGTAAATCCCGGTAGCTTTGCCCTTCGCATCGGGAAAGCGTGCGGCCATCAGCGTTAAACCGATTTGTACAACGCCTCCGGCTGAAGAGAAACCGATGACAAACGCGAAGACGATCACCATGTAGATCGACGGATGCAGGCAGACCATCAGCAATGCGATAAATGAGATAAAGGTGTACAGCATTAACAGAGAGGTTGCGCGCCCCGTCTTTCGTGCCAGTGGCGCGGTGATCAACACACACAGTAGAGAACCGCAGGTGTAAATGCTTAACAGCTTGATCGATAAGGTGTAGGACATCCCGGCGACAAACTGTCCGTACTGTGCCAACCACTGGCTTATCAGATAAAATGTCGCCATGGCGATGTAGCCGTACAGAGTGTAACTGGCGAGATCGAGAAGAGAACAACGATGTTCAGATTGTATGCTTTTCTGTTCAACGGGTAATGCCTTGAGAGGGACTTGATGCCCAGGATGGGCCGGGAATCGACAGCGAAACAAAAATAAGCCATTAATTAGCATCACCGTGGCCGCCACAAGGAAGGACCAGCCAAACCAAAGTTCTGCCCACACCAGCAGACTGATAATCATCGGCAGCAGAAACTGACCGATGGAAACAAACGCTTTAATTAAGATATTAGCCGTGCCGGGAGAGCGGGGAAACGCCTCCATCAGGCTGGGGTAAGTTCCGGCGTCAAGAAAACTGTTTGCCATTCCGGCTAAAAATCCAAAAGCATAGGCAATATAAATGCTGTGAGTATTGATGATGCCTACAAAGAACAGCAGGTAGCAGGCCATGCCTAAAATAATAAACGGTCTGCGGCCATAGCGATCGGAAAGCATGCCCGCCACCAATAACACGCTTAAACGGCCAATGCCGAGTGAGGAAATAACAATTGAGACGCCTGCGGCATCGGTGTGCCACTGTTGTTCCAGTGAAGACATATTGAGGCTCATCAGAATGACCCCCATGCCGTGTACCAGGTAATTAAAGTACAGCCCTATCGCAGTGGAGAAATAGGTGTTTTTCATAATATGTTACTCAGCGAAAAGGCTAAATGAGTGTGGCGCTGCGGTCTCTTAACACAAACGCTCAAGGTCGTGGGCATACAGTTCAACAGCGGCCGATTGATAGATTTTCCAGTCGAGAAAATCATCGTGCTGATAAACCGCCTGAAAAGAGATCAGATCGGGAAAGAAACGCATGGTGTTATTACCGATACGGTTATTTATTTTTTCGATAATGGCGTTAATTCTTAACTTTCGTCTGGCTTTCATTTCTGCACAAATGCGCGTGATGTCTTCCGGGATTTCCCTTTCGCCATTCTCCCATTGTTGCCAGGCGGCAACATTGTGATCCCGCGAGATATACATAGCGCTTTCTTCTACCGTCATAGCAAAAATATGGCGGATAGCCTGGAGTTCTAATGCGTTCATTATTTGATCACCTCATAAAAGACGGTGGAATAGTAATAACATTGCTGTGGATATTTCGGCTTGAAGAGAGTCACAGTATCTTGTGCAATATTATTTGTTTATCAACGGGGAAGAGGGGAGCTGTGGTGCGGTAAGGTTGGTGGCGAGGCGCGCGAAGGACAAAAAAAAGCCCATCGTGGGAGATGGGCAAAGACTACACACAGCAATTCGTTGTTTCACTCAGGGGATTTCCATGCTTATAAATCAATGTGTTGATCTAAAGCCATGGGCTAATAGTAGGCATACTGATTTTTTACGTCGATCAGATTCATCTCAATAGTTTAAAAACTGTAAATAATTTGCGAAGCAAATGAGTATTTAAAGAAGGATAACGTTGGGTCTTATTCAGTAAGTGGGCGGAATTGATTAGCAATGTTAAACAATCAGGCGGCGGTGCCGCCTGACGTGGGATTACTTATTGCGTTCGATTTCAGCAATTTCTTCGAGGATTTCGTCGGGATCGCTACCTGGCGCAGGGGCTTCGTTTACCCAGGCGGAGAACAGACGCCAGGACACGGCCAGTACCACCGGGCCGATAAACAGACCAATCATGCCGAAGGCAATCAGTCCGCCGATGACCCCTGAGGGAATCAGGATCAGTGGCAAATCGGCCCCCATGCGAATCAGCATCGGGCGAATAACGTTATCCAGCGTTCCGACCACGCCGCTCCACACCAGCAGCACCGTGCCCCAGGTTGAATCGCCCGTCCAGTACAGCCAGATAATGGCCGGGACCAGCACCGGCAATGGCCCCAGTTGCACCAGACAAGACAGGATCATCAATACCGCCAGCAGCGTGGCGTACGGCACGCCGGTTACCGCCAGACCAATACCACCGAGCACTGCCTGCACCAGCGCGGTGACCACAACCCCTAATGCGACGGCGCGAATGGCTTGTGCTGCCAGCAGAATGGCGGCATCGCCACGTTTGGATGCCAGGCGACAAGCGAAGTGGCGAATACCTAACGCCACCTGTTCACCGCGCCAGTACAGCAGGGCGCTGAACAGCAGCATCAGACCACAGTGCATCATAAAGCGGCCAAGATGTGCAGCCTGGCCAACAAACCAGGTCGTCGTCGTGCCGATATAAGGACGAACCTTGGCCATGATGGCCGCGCCGCCCATATCCAGCAGACTGTGCCAAGCGGCATACAATTTGGCGCCGACCAACGGAATACTATTCAGCCACGCCAGATCCGGCAGGGTCATATCGCCTGCGGTTACGGCATGGATCAATGGCCCGCTGCCATCAACAATGCTATTGACCAGTAGCGCGATAGGAATGATGAACAACAGCACCAGCAGCAGGGTCATCACCAGCACGGCCAGCGAGCGACGGCCCCAGAGCAATTTTTGTAAGCGTAGCAGGATCGGCCAGGTCGCAATGACCACCGTCCCCGCCCATGCAAAACCGAGGATAAAGGGCTGAACAATCCAAAGACAGGCCACAATCATGACGGCTAAAAACAGCGCCGATAGCAGCACTTGTGCAATATCCTTGGGCTGGCGGAAATTTACCATAAATACTTTTCACCTTTGTCTTTGCGCCAGAACGTTGACGCGACGTGAACACTTAAATGACACCCTGTAATGATGAGCAATTTCAGCGGTTTTTAACAGGCGGATTCTGCCTGTAAATCTGCTGAGCGTATTAGAAAAAAATGTGATACAACAAACAAAGCAACACGCAAACGATTAAATTCACAACACAGACCGCAGGAAAGGGTCACTATAATGATTCCACAAATTTCTCAGGCGCCAGGTGTCGTTCAACTGGTGCTCAATTTTTTGCAGGCACTGGAGCAGCAAGGATTTACGGGCGATACGGCAACGAGCTATGCCGATCGTCTGACAATGTCGACGGATAACAGTATTTATCAGCTGCTTCCTGATGCTGTCGTATTCCCTCGTTCAACCGCAGATGTGGCGCTCATCGCTCGTCTGGCGGCGGAACCTCTTTTCTCTTCGTTGATTTTTACCCCACGCGGCGGCGGCACCGGGACCAACGGTCAGGCGCTGAATCAGGGCATTATTGTTGATATGTCCCGCTATATGAGCCGCATCATTGAAATCAATGTGCAGGAAGGTTGGGTGCGGGTTGAAGCCGGGGTGATAAAAGACCAGCTCAACCAGTTTCTGAAGCCTTACGGCTATTTCTTTGCCCCCGAGTTATCCACCAGTAACCGGGCAACGCTGGGTGGGATGATCAATACCGACGCATCCGGACAAGGCTCGTTGGTTTACGGTAAAACCTCCGATCACGTGCTGGGTATCCGCGCGGTGCTAATGGGCGGCGATATTCTTGATACCCAGCCAATGCCGGTCGAACTTGCCCAAACTCTGGGTAATAGCAACACCACTATTGGCCGCATTTACAAGACGGTTTATGAGCGTTGCCGCGACAACCGACAGCTGATCATTGATAAATTCCCGAAACTTAATCGCTTCCTGACCGGTTACGATCTGCGGCACGTCTTTAACGATGAGATGACCGAATTTGATTTAACCCGCATTCTTACTGGCTCTGAAGGTACGCTGGCGTTTATCACCGAAGCCCGTCTCGATATCACGCCGCTACCCAAAGTCAGACAACTGGTTAACGTTAAGTACGACTCTTTCGACTCGGCATTGCGTAATGCCCCGGTGATGGTAGAAGCGCGCGCGCTGTCGGTAGAAACCGTCGACTCCAAAGTGCTTAACCTGGCACGGGAAGATATTGTCTGGCACTCGGTAAGTGAATTGATTACCGATGTGGCGGATAAAGAGATGCTGGGTCTGAATATTGTAGAGTTTGCCGGTGACGATGAAGCATTGATTGATTCGCAGGTCAGCGCACTGTGCGAACGGCTGGATGGCTTAATTGCGCGTCAGGAAGCGGGTGTTATAGGCTGGCAGCTATGTACCGAGCTGGCAGGCGTCGAGCGCATTTACGCGATGCGTAAAAAAGCCGTCGGTCTGCTGGGGAATGCGAAAGGGGCCGCGAAGCCGATTCCGTTTGCTGAAGATACCTGCGTTCCGCCGAAACATCTGGCTGACTATATTGCCGAGTTCCGTGCGCTGCTCGATAGCCACGGCCTGAGTTACGGCATGTTTGGTCACGTGGATGCAGGCGTGCTGCACGTCAGACCGGCGCTGGATATGTGCGACCCGCAGCAGGAAGTGCTGATGAAACGCATTTCTGACGATGTTGTCGCGCTGACGGCAAAATATGGCGGTCTGCTGTGGGGCGAGCACGGGAAAGGTTTTCGTGCAGAATATAGCCCGGCGTTCTTCGGTGAGGAATTGTATCGCGAACTGCGTAAAGTGAAATCGGTGTTTGATCCGCAAAACCGGCTCAATCCGGGCAAAATCTGTCCACCGGAGGATGTTGATGCGCCGATGATGAAAGTGGACGCGGTGAAGCGCGGAACGTATGACCGTCAGATCCCGCTGGCCGTACGCCAGGAGTGGCGTGGGGCGATGGAGTGTAACGGCAACGGGTTATGCTTTAACTTTGATGCGAAAAGCCCGATGTGTCCGTCGATGAAAATCAGCCTCAACCGCATCCATTCACCGAAAGGGCGAGCTACGCTGGTGCGTGAATGGCTGCGTCTGTTGGCAGATCGCGGGATTGACCCGCTACAGCTGGAAAAAGAGCTACCGGAAAAACGTGCCAGTTTACGTACGCTGATTGCCCGTACCCGCAACAGCTGGCATGCGCGCAAAGGCGAATACGATTTCTCGCACGAAGTGAAAGAGGCAATGTCGGGTTGTCTGGCGTGTAAAGCCTGCTCCACACAGTGTCCGATTAAAATCGATGTGCCGGAGTTCCGCTCACGCTTCCTGCAGTTGTATCACACGCGTTATCTGCGGCCGTTGCGCGATCACATGGTGGCGACCGTTGAGAGCTATGCGCCGTTAATGGCGCGGGCGCCCAACACGTTTAACTTCTTCATCAACCAGCCGCTGGTGCGTAATCTGGCTAAAAAGCACATCGGCATGGTCGACTTACCGCTGCTGTCTGCGCCGTCGCTTCAACGTCAGTTGGTTGGTCATCGTTCCGCCAATATGACGCTGGAACAGCTCGAATTACTCAGCCTTGAGCAAAAAAACCGTACGGTGCTGGTGGTGCAGGATCCGTTCACCAGCTATTACGATGCACAGGTGGTGGCTGATTTTATACGTCTGGTTGAAAAGCTGGGTTTGCAGCCGGTACTGCTGCCGTTCTCGCCAAACGGCAAGGCCCAGCATATTAAGGGCTTTTTAAACCGTTTTGCTAAAACCGCAAAGAAAACATCTGAGTTTCTCAATCGGGTGGCGAAGCTGAATATTCCGATGGTGGGTGTCGATCCGGCGCTGGTGCTTTGCTATCGCGATGAATACAAACTGGCGCTCGGGGAACAGCGGGGTGATTTCCATGTGTTACTCGCCAACGAATGGTTATCGACAGTTGTGGAGTCACAGCCGCCAGTCGCTGTGGGCGGTGAACCGTGGTACTTCTTTGGACACTGTACCGAAGTGACGGCCCTGCCGGGCGCGCCTGCTCAGTGGGCGGCTATTTTTGCCCGCTTTGGCGCAAAGCTGGAGAACATCAGCGTAGGGTGCTGTGGCATGGCGGGCACCTATGGCCACGAAGTGAAGAATCATCAGAACTCACTGGGGATCTATGAGCTATCATGGCACCAGGCAATGCAACGATTGCCGCGTAACCGTTGTCTGGCTACCGGATACTCCTGTCGCAGTCAGGTTAAACGCGTTGAAGGTACGGGCGTTCGCCATCCATTACAGGCACTGCTGGAGATTATAGGATGATCTGGAAACGTGAAGTCACACTCGAAGCGCTCAACGCCATGGGTGAAGGAAATATGGTTGGGCTGCTTGATATTCGTTTTGTGCACATTGGCGATGACACGCTGGAAGCCACAATGCCGGTAGACCACCGTACTAAACAACCATTTGGTTTGCTGCACGGCGGCGCGTCCGTAGTGCTGGCTGAGAGCATTGGTTCGGTGGCTGGCTACCTGTGTACTCAGGGTGAGCAGAAAGTGGTGGGCCTGGAGGTCAACGCCAACCATATTCGCTCGGCGCGGGAAGGGCGAGTCAGAGGGGTATGTCGCGCGGTGCATACCGGCTCTCGTCATCAGGTTTGGCAAATCGAAATCTTCGATGAGCAGGGACGATTGTGCTGCACGTCGCGTCTGACGACAGCAATTTTGTGATGCATATTGCTTTTGGTCATTATCTGCACAGGGAATGGTGTTATACTGTGCAGGTTTTGAACACAAGCGAGGATGATATGTCTACCCAATTAGACCCGGCCCAACTGGCAATAGAGTTTTTACGTCGTGATAAAACCGATCTTTCACCAGCTCAGTACCTGAAAAGACTGAAACAGTTAGAGCTGGAGTTCGCGGATTTATTGACGCTTTCTTCGACTGAACTAAAAGAAGAGATCTATTTTGCCTGGCGCATGGGCGTTCATTGATTCCGGTATGCTTATCGTAATGAAACCCCGACACGCGTTCGGGGTTATTTTTTGCGTTAAATCTCAATCACCACTTCATCTCACCAGTATTAACCTTCGCACTTAGCTCCAGAGAACTTGCGTCTGCAAGACCTGGCCATGCCGCGGTGATGGTTTTAATCACATAATCCGAACCTTTCTTCGCCCCTAACGCCTGCTCAAACGATTGCAGATAGTCCTGTGTGAAGCGAATCGCTTTATCGCCCGCAGGGCGTTCGCCGATGTAATGCCCCGGGACCACCTGGGTGGGTTGTAACTTCTGCATTTCGCTCAGTACGCTACGCCACGCGCTACGCTGTTCTGCAGATTGCGTATCCGCCGTCCAGACGTGTATACCAGACGCCACGCCGGTACCGCCAATAATGGCACGGTTCGCCGGGATCCAGACATAGGCTGCATAATCATTAGGGTGGCGCAGTTCCAGCGCTTCACCATCAACTGTGAAATGCGTTTGCGTTGTCGCTTGCGGAACAGTGAGCGATGTTGGCGCGCCATCCTTCATTTGCGGACCCCAGAATTGCAGTTTGGCCTCTTTGGTGGCACGGATATGGTCTACTACGTGCGGTGTTGCCAGGACTTTTACCTGTGGAAAGGCTTTGACGATAGGCTGCAGTCCGAAATAGAAATCCGGATCGCCGGAGGTGATCACGATGGCCTTCAGCGTTTTACCGCTGGCGCGAATCATCTGCACCAGCTGTTCACCATCTTTAGTACTGAACTGTGCGTCAAACAATATTGCTTCTTTCGGTCCTGAAACCAGCGTTGAAGAGACCGGGAAAATAGCCTTGTCCTGTGGATTGTAGACGTCCAGCTGTAGTGTCGCGGCAAAGGTTGAAGAGGCGAACAGAGGTAACAGCAGGGCCAGCGTTTTAACTTTCATGCCAGGTATCCTTGTGCAGGAAATTGTCTTTTGATAGTTCCTGTATTTTAAGGAAATTCGGATCTGTTAGAATTCCCTTATTAGGACATGCTGAGTTTCATAAAACGATCGGATGGGATGTAATGGACAGAGTGATGGCGGCAACGGTATTCAACCATATCTGTGATTTGGGCAGTCTGAGCGCCGCCGCGCGTGCGCTGGGGCTTTCCCGTCCGATGGTCAGTCGTTACCTCGACGAGATGGAAAAATGGGCGGGTGCAAGGCTTATCCATCGCTCGTCGCGCCGTCTGACGATCACGCCAGCGGGTGAAGAGGCATTGGTGAAAACGCGTTCTCTGGCGCAGCTTTCGCTGGATATTGGAGCCGCCAGCGCCGCGCAAACTCCCTCTGGCACGCTACGTGTGGCCTGTGCGCATTTTACAGCTATGCATATTTTAGCGCCGGTACTGCCCGCGTTTCTGACGAAGTATCCACAACTGCGTATCGAGGTGGAGATCAATAATCAACCGGTAAGCCTCGTTGGAGAACGCATTGATGTGGCGATCCGTATAACGGAAAACCCTGAACCTGGAACTATCGCCCGTCGCCTTGGCGACTGTAAATCGGTACTGTGCGCGTCTGTAGAGTACCTGCATCAACATGGCACTCCTGAGACTATCGACGACCTTACGCAGCATAATTGTCTCTACTACAGCGGGTTTGCCGGAAAATCCTGGCACTTTCTGGATGCCCAGGGGCGGGCTGCCGCTGTTGCGATTAAAGGCAATTTGAGCGCCGGGATCTCTTCGTTGCTCTGTGAGTCGGCGTTGGCGGGAACGGGCATTGCGCTGGTGCCGGAACTGGAGGCGCGGGAAGGGCTGGCACAGGGAAAGCTGGTTAGACTCTTGCCCGAGCTTCAACCAAAAAGCCTGCCAATTTATGGTTTATATCTTTCGCGGGAGCATCAGCCTGCAGGACTGCGCCTGTTGCTGGACGCGCTCAGTGAAAAACAGCGCCTAATAATTGATTGAATACGCTTATAAAATAGTCAAATCGCAATTTGTGTTAAACAAAACATATCCGGAAGTGAGATTATTCTTATCGCCCCTTCAAGAGCTAAGCCATCGTGAGTGCCGGAGATAAGCGCCGGATGGGGCCGGAACCCTTAAGCCTGCCAGCAAGCAGCCTTAAGGGTTTTTTGTTGTTTGTTCATAATTTGAATTTTTTCCCTCCCGTCATTCCTACGTCTCTCTAAATAGATATTAATTCTGTAAAATGAGTATATATCTAAATCTAAAGAATTTTTTTTACCAGCCTTGCGATTGAGGACAGTGCTGTAGGCAACTGGCTATCAACGACGCATACTGACTAGATGACCTTGTTGCCAGCCAATTGGGTTGTGGAATGTGAACTCGCCTAAATTGGCAGTGGGGTAGGTTCGATACTGAAAACAGTGGGACTGAAGTCCCACTGTTCAGCATTTTCATTTAATTTTTGCATCTTTCCATTATCATTGACATGAACAATATAAAAATTCCGTTCAATAATAATGCGCCCATAAAGATAATGGTCATGTGTGTATTGTCCCAGACGCTGGGGTCCATCTCTTTCACATCGGGATAGATTAAATCAAATAATTTATTTTCAGGTAAATATTTGAAAATAAATAGAAAAAAACAAACCCAAGATATTGCAAATAAATACCATGTGATGACTTTTTTAATATGTTTCATTAATACACCTGAATAGTGCCGTATGCACGAAGACTGGGGGTAACCAGCATTTGTGGAGTGCTTAAAAGTGCTTCCCGGAGTATGTTGTAATGAGCTCTGCTGGGAAGAGTTATGCAGCCATTACTGACGCCAGTATACCCCGCAGGGTGCAATCTGAAATACCCACAGCTGACCTTGTTATAGAACGTAACGTCATCTAATTTTTCATCCTCTCTGAATAATCCGAACCAGATATCGCGGTCTGAACCGCTAATCTCTGACGCAGTATAATCTTTAATTGCGCTGAAAATCCCGCCTTTCGGACGCGAAACAATATAGTATTTACCGGGAGGAAGCGGCCCGATATCCTTAATTGCTATCGATTCAGGGTTGTTTCTATGCTCCCCACTGTTACCTGAATATGCAGGGAAGAAGCCAACTCCGGGGCAGCTAAGACTTGATAGCTGCCCACCGTTTAAATGAAATGTGCAACGAATCACCGTTCACTCCAGGAATCAGAAAATATTATATTCCCGTCGCAGTGTTTCCAGGTTATTCGTTCATATCTAAGAGCAATACTTTCAAGGTGATTGTGTTTTTCAGTGGCTGCGTTTTTCACGTCATGCATTAGAGGACAAATTGAAACCACCTTCACTGTTTCGAGTAGCATATTGAAGTATTCAACTTCCTGTCCTGCATCATTGATTTTGTACCATTTAAATTCGGCCTCTTTAAGGGTTTGTCCAGTGGCTACTGCTTTGTAAAAATATGGACTGGAGCTATCAAACTCCTTTTCAAATATAAGAGCGGTGTGTACTCGTGTTCCTGTTATTTTCCCTGTGTTGTTGTCGGTAGGGAGGTGCAGGCCATGACTAAACCCTAAGATCTCAATGCTCCCCACACGGTCGCGAACATCTACAGAACCCTTGATGTCTGCTCCTCCATCATCTTTTAACCACAAATACGCAGGTATAGCCATTTAAAACTCCATTTCACATACGCAAGGTAACTGTAATAAACGACATGACGCATGAATACGCAAGGCAATAAATGTCATACATTTTTATTATGTTTTATTGATATTTATGAGAGGAATAAAAAGCTTAGAATTAAAAATGAATAGTAATGATGCACATATAAGAATAGTGAGATTTTGAAGCGAAATATATTTCTTAATTCTGATATTGAGAAAGTCTTTGTAATGCTATCAAGCAGGATCTTAAAAGTAGACGCGCAAACCGTACTGTCGATTTTGTTCGGAAGGTGTTGTGGTGTTTGGGATAAATCACGCGCAGAGGGCGCATGAAAAAGGGTGAAGTTTGGGGGGCAAAAACGCACTGGGGCGCAATTTAGAGGATTAACTAGTCCGTTTTTGTCTATAACAAGAAGAGATTAAGAGAATGATTATACAATAGTCGTATGATTTCATTAAATTTTTAAAACTTATCACTTAAATAGACATTATCTATACATCTTTTAGTCTTTGACCTGTCTGTACGATTCAATTGTTAAAATCCATTATTAATCAATGCATTGAACAAAAAAATCCATCCCTGTTAACCCACGCAGCAGGGTCTATGCTTAGTAAAAGGGGGTAAAAAGGGCGATTAACCCGAATGCCCCTGCTGTTGAGGGGTTGAAGTGATAATCATTATCACTAACATGTTGTTATAGCTTGAAAGCTAGTGACTCGAGGTAACCCTATGGAATTGCATTCAGGAACATTTAACCCGGACGATTTTGCCTGGCGTGGTCTGACGTTAACGCCAGCGGCTGCGGCGCACATCCGCGAGCTGGTGGCAAAGCAACCCGACATGTTAGGCGTGCGTTTAGGCGTGAAGCAAACGGGATGCGCGGGATTTGGCTACGTGCTGGACACCGTTCGCCAGGCGGAAAAAGACGATCTGCTGTTTGAAACGGAGGGGGCCAGACTTTATGTACCGTTACAGGCGATGCCGTTTATCGACGGCACAGAAGTTGATTTCGTGCGCGAAGGATTAAATCAGCTATTTAAATTTCATAACCCGAAAGCCCAGAACGAATGCGGCTGTGGCGAAAGTTTTGGGGTATAGGCGGTACTATGTCTCGTAATACTGAAGCAACTGACGATGTCAACACCTGGGCTGGCGGGCACCTTAATTACAAAGAGGGCTTCTTCACCCATCTACAAACCGATGAGCTGGCGAAAGGGATCAACGAAGATGTCGTGCGCGCGATTTCGGCAAAACGTAATGAACCCGACTGGATGCTGGAATTTCGCCTGAATGCCTTTAAAGCGTGGCTAACCATGGAAGAGCCGCACTGGCTAAAAGCGCATTACGATAAGCTGAACTACCAGGAGTACAGTTATTACTCCGCGCCGTCCTGCGGTAATTGCGATGAAACCTGCGCGTCTGAGCCGGGCGCGGTGCAGCAAACGGGGGCAAATGCGTTTTTAAGTAAAGAAGTTGAGGACGCATTCGAGCAGCTTGGCGTGCCGGTCCGCGAAGGCAAAGAGGTGGCGGTTGATGCCATTTTTGACTCGGTGTCGGTGGCGACAACTTATCGCGATAAACTGGCGGAACAGGGCATTATTTTCTGTTCGTTTGGTGAGGCGATTCACGATCACCCTGAGCTGGTAAAACAATATCTGGGTACGGTTGTCCCGGGTAATGACAATTTCTTTGCGGCGCTAAATGCGGCGGTGGCCTCCGACGGCACGTTTATTTATGTCCCGAAAGGTGTGCGTTGCCCAATGGAACTGTCGACCTATTTCCGTATAAATGCGGAAAAAACCGGTCAGTTTGAACGCACCATTCTGGTTGCGGATGAGGGCAGTTACGTCAGCTATATCGAAGGCTGTTCAGCCCCGGTACGCGATAGCTACCAACTGCATGCCGCGGTGGTAGAAGTCATCATCCACAAAGATGCCGAAGTGAAATACTCGACGGTACAAAACTGGTTCCCTGGTGATGGTAACACCGGCGGCATTTTGAACTTCGTCACCAAGCGCGCTCTGTGCGAAGGCGAAAACAGCAAAATGTCGTGGACGCAGTCGGAAACCGGCTCGGCCATTACCTGGAAATACCCAAGCTGTATTCTGCGCGGCGACAACTCTATCGGCGAATTCTACTCCGTCGCGCTGACCAGTGGTTATCAGCAGGCCGATACCGGCACCAAGATGATCCACATCGGCAAGAACACCAAATCGACCATTATCTCGAAAGGGATCTCTGCGGGACACAGTCAAAACAGCTATCGCGGCTTAGTGAAGATCATGCCGACCGCAACCAACGCCCGCAACTATACCCAATGCGACTCGATGCTGATTGGCGCGGATTGTGGAGCGCACACCTTCCCGTATGTGGAGTGTCGTAACAATAGCGCCCAGCTTGAGCATGAAGCCACGACCTCGCGCATTGGTGAAGACCAGCTGTTTTACTGTTTGCAGCGCGGCATCAGCGAAGAGGATGCCATTTCGATGATCGTCAATGGTTTCTGTAAAGACGTGTTCTCTGAACTGCCGCTGGAATTTGCCGTTGAAGCGCAAAAACTTCTCGCCATAAGTCTTGAACACAGCGTCGGTTAAAATTTAAGGAAAGCACATGTTAAGCATTAAAGATTTACAGGTCAGTGTGGAAGATAAGGCGATCCTGCGTGGGCTGAGCCTGGATATTGGCCCCGGAGAGGTACACGCCATTATGGGGCCGAACGGTTCCGGGAAAAGTACGCTTTCCGCAACGCTCGCCGGGCGCGATGACTACGAAGTCACCGGCGGGACGGTAGAATTTAACGGTAAGGATTTACTGGAACTGTCACCCGAAGACCGGGCCGGTGAAGGGATCTTTATGGCATTTCAGTATCCGGTAGAAATCCCCGGCGTCAGTAATCAGTTTTTCCTGCAAACGGCACTGAATGCGGTGCGCAGCTACCGTGGCGAAGAGTCTCTGGACAGGTTTGACTTCCAGGATCTGATGGAAGAGAAAATCGCGTTATTGAAGATGCCGGAAGATTTGCTAACGCGTTCGGTCAACGTTGGTTTCTCAGGTGGCGAGAAAAAGCGTAATGACATTTTGCAAATGGCGGTGCTGGAACCTCAGCTGTGCATTCTTGATGAGTCGGACTCCGGGCTGGATATCGACGCGCTGAAAGTCGTTGCGGATGGCGTGAACTCGCTGCGCGACGGGCAACGTTCATTCATTATCGTCACCCACTATCAGCGCATCCTGGATTACATCAAACCCGATTATGTGCACGTTCTCTACCAGGGGCGAATTGTGAAATCCGGTGATTTCACGCTGGTCAAACAACTGGAGGAGCAAGGTTATGGCTGGCTTAGCGAACAGCAGTAACGTGCTGCAACAGTGGCATCATCTGTTTGAAACGCAAGGGGAGACGCGCTCGCACCATGCCCATCAGCACCTGCAGCAGATGCTGCGTCTGGGACTGCCAACGCGTAAGCATGAGGACTGGAAATACACACCGCTGGAAGGATTAACCAACAGCCAGTTTGTCAGTCATGTCACTGAGATAACGTCCGCCCAGTGTGAAGCGTTAGCGCCGGCTATTGATGCTGTCCGCCTGGTGTTTGTTGACGGGCAATTCTGTCCAACGCTCAGCGACAGCGTGGAAGGTAGCGGGTTTAACATTACCGTTGATGATGTGCGCCAGTCGCTACCGGCGGCTATCCAACCGGAAGTCTTTCTGCACCTGACCGAAAGCCTCTCCCGCAGCGTAACGCACATTCAGGTGAAGCGTAACCAGCGACCGGCAAAACCGTTGCTGCTGCTGCACATTACCCAGGGGCTGGCGGGTGATGAGGTGAACACGGCGCACTATCGCCACCATCTGGATCTGGCAGAAGGCGCAGAAGCCACCGTCATTGAACACTATGTCAGCCTCAGCGAATATCGCCATTTTACCGGTGCACGATTAACGATGAACGTCGCGGCAAACGCACACTTGCGTCACATCAAACTGGCGTTTGAGAATCCGCTCAGCCACCACTTCGCGCATAATGATATTCAGTTGGGCGCTGATGCCACGGCCGCCAGCCACAGCTTTTTACTCGGTGATGCGGTGTTGCGCCATAACACCAGCACCCAGCTTAACGGCGAAAACACCACGCTTCGGCTTAACAGCCTGGCGATGCCGGTGAAAAATGAAGTCTGCGATACCCGCACCTGGCTTGCGCACAACAAGGGATATTGCAACAGTCGACAACTGCATAAAACGATTGTCAGCGATAAGGGGCGGGCGGTATTCAATGGCCTGATCAACGTCGCTCAGCACGCCATTAAAACCGACGGTCAGATGACCAACAATAATTTGCTGCTCGGAAAACTGGCGGAAGTAGATACCAAACCGCAGCTTGAAATTTATGCCGACGACGTGAAATGCAGCCACGGGGCGACGGTAGGGCGGATCGACGACGAGCAGATGTTCTATCTGCGTTCGCGCGGGATCGGCCAGCAGGATGCCCAACAAATGATTCTCTATGCGTTTGCCGCTGAGCTGACGGAAGCCCTGGGCGAGGAAACGCTGAAACAACAGGTCTTGGCACGGATCGCCCAACGCTTGCCGGGAGGCGTAGCATGACATTTCCCATTGAAAAAGTGCGGGCTGATTTTCCGGTCCTGACGCGTGAAGTGAACGGTTTACCGTTGGCGTATCTGGATAGCGCCGCCAGTGCGCAAAAGCCTAACCAGGTGATTGATGCCGAAGCCGAGTTTTACCGTCACGGCTATGCCGCGGTCCACCGCGGGATCCATACGCTGAGCGCGCAGGCCACGGAAAAAATGGAGAATGTGCGCAAGCTCGCCTCGCTGTTTATCAATGCCCGTTCAGCTGAAGAACTGGTGTTTGTTCGCGGCACAACGGAAGGTATCAACCTGGTAGCTAACAGCTGGGGCGGCAGCAATGTGCGGGCGGGCGATAACATTATCATCAGCGAAATGGAGCACCACGCCAATATTGTGCCCTGGCAGATGTTGTGCGCCCGCGTAGGTGCAGAACTGCGCGTTATTCCGCTCAATACAGAGGGTACGTTGCAACTGGAAACGCTGCCGACGCTGTTTGACGATCGCACGAAACTGCTGGCGATTACCCATGTGTCTAACGTGTTGGGCACGGAAAACCCATTGGTTGAGATGATTGAGCTGGCGCATCAATACGGCGCGAAAGTGCTGGTGGATGGCGCACAGGCAGTTATGCATCATCAGGTGGATGTGCAGGCGCTGGATTGCGACTTCTATGTTTTCTCTGGGCACAAGCTCTACGGGCCAACCGGTATTGGCGTTCTGTATGCCAGAGAGTCATTGCTGCAGGAGATGCCGCCGTGGGAAGGCGGTGGGTCGATGATTGCGACGGTGAGCCTGAGCCAGGGGACGACGTGGGCCAAAGCCCCCTGGCGGTTTGAAGCCGGAACGCCAAACACCGGGGGAATTATTGGACTCGGCGCGGCTATTGAATATGTTTCCGCGCTGGGGCTTACTGAAATCAGCGAATATGAACAATTCCTGATGCGCTATGCGCTGGAACAGCTGGCGGATGTGCCGGATTTAACGCTCTACGGGCCGGATAATCGTCTGGGGGTGATTGCGTTTAACCTCGGCAAACATCATGCCTATGATGTCGGAAGTTTTCTTGATAACTATGGCATCGCCGTGCGGACAGGGCATCACTGCGCTATGCCGCTGATGGCCTACTATAACGTTCCTGCGATGTGCCGGGCGTCGATTGCCATGTACAACACCCACGAAGAAGTGGATCGCCTGGTAACGGGCCTCAAGCGTATTCATCACTTACTGGGATAACAGGGAGGCGTTATGGCTGCGCTGCCGGATAAAGAAAAGTTGTTGCGTAATTTTCTGCGTTGCGCTAATTGGGAAGAGAAATACCTGTACATTATTGAACTGGGTCAGCGTTTGCCGGAATTAAACGACGACGATCGTAATACGGAAAATAGCATCCAGGGCTGTCAAAGTCAGGTATGGATTGTCATGCGTCAGAATGCTGAAGGAATTATTGAATTACAGGGCGACAGCGATGCGGCAATTGTGAAAGGGCTTATCGCTGTCGTATTCATTTTATATGACCGCATGACCGCCCAGGATATTGTGAATTTTGATGTGCGTCCGTGGTTTGAAAAAATGGCGCTCGCACAGCATCTCACACCGTCTCGTTCACAAGGGCTGGAGGCGATGATTCGGGCTATTCGCACCAAAGCCGCAACTCTTAGCTAAACTGATAAAACACGTCAATTTTCAGCTCGACGTGAAAGAGTGAGGTAGTGCAACGCAGTGACTCGTAGGTCGGATCGGGCGCTCGACGCCGTCCGGCAGGAACGCCAGGGGGGTGAGTATGAAACGCGCGTCTGTTATTACGTTAATGCTAATCGGCGCTTACAGCGCTATTCAGGCCGCATGGGCGGTCGATTATCCTTTGCCTCAGGCGAACAGCCGTCTTGTTGGGCAAAATCAAACTTACACCGTGCAGGAAGGCGATAAAAACCTACAGGCGATTGCCCGTAAGTTTGATACCGCCGCAATGCTGATCCTTGAAGCCAATAATACGATTGCCCCCGTACCTAAACCCGGAACGCTAATTACTATTCCCTCGCAACTACTGCTACCGGATGCACCCCGAGAAGGCATTATTGTGAATCTGGCGGAACTGCGTCTGTATTACTTCCCGCCGGGAGAGAATATTGTTCAGGTTTTCCCAATTGGTATCGGTTTGCAGGGGCTGGAAACGCCGGTAATGGAAACCCGGGTTGGGCAGAAAATCCCGAATCCGACCTGGACCCCTACAGCAGGCATCCGTAAACGCTCTTTGGAGCGCGGCATAACATTACCGCCGGTAGTGCCTGCCGGGCCAAATAACCCGTTAGGACGCTTTGCACTGCGTCTGGCGCATGGAAACGGTGAATATCTGATCCATGGCACCAGTGCGCCGGACAGCGTGGGGCTGCGCGTAAGTTCTGGGTGTATTCGCATGAATGCGCCGGATATCAAAGCACTGTTTGCTCAGGTCCGGACAGGAACGCCGGTTCGGGTGATTAATGAGCCGATAAAATATTCGATAGAGCCGAACGGAATGCGCTATGTCGAGGTGCATCGACCGCTGTCGCCGGAAGAGGAGCAAAACGTCCAGACCATGCCGTATGTGCTGCCAGCCGGTTTTACCCAGTTTAAAGACAATAAAGCCGTGGATAACAGTTTGGTGGAAAGAGCCTTGTATCGTCGTGCGGGCTATCCGGTCACCGTAACGGCCGGGCAAGCGTCGGTCGTAAGCAATGGCGCGGAAGTGAAGTCTGCACAGAATGGCGTGCCGGGAGAGGATGCAGAGGTGCGTGCTACGCAATAACAGGGAAGGGAAATTCAGAGCAAAAAAATGGCGCACAATGTGCGCCATTTTTATTACACAGATACTATTACTTGCGGTATTTAGTAGCTGCGTTGTCCAGACGCTGGTTAGCGCGAGCTGCGTCATCTTTAGCAGCCTGAACGTCGGAACGCATTGCGTTCACGTCGTTGCTCAGCTGGTCAACTTTAGCGTTCAGAGTCTGAACGTCAGAAGACAGCTGATCGATTTTAGCGTTGCTGGAGCAACCTGCCAGCAGAGTAGAACCCAGGATTACCGCGCCCAGTACCAGTTTAGTACGATTCATTATTAATACCCTCTAGATTGAGTTAATCTCCATGTAGCGTTACAAGTATTACACAAAGTTTTTTATGTTGAGAATATTTTTTTGATGGGAATGCACTTATTTTTGATCGTTCGCTCAAAGAAGCATCGAATTGTGCAAAAACGGCTAAAAACCCGAGTGAAAACAGAAAGCTTCCATCGGATTCATCTTAGATAATCACGGATTAGATAGTGAAATCCGATTTGATTTTTTATTAATTGTAGCTATCGATAAAATAAAAAAAGCGCCACCAGGGCGCTTTTTTAAGCAAATTAATTCGCGTTGGAATTATTACAGCACGTGAACGGATGCCGTGTTGGTCGTGCCGCTCGGAACCAGTGCACCGGAAACCATCACCACAACGTCACCTTTCTGAGCCAGACCGCTTTCCAGAGCGACTTCTTTACCCAGACGATAGAAATCATCGGTAGAGCTGATTTCTTTAACTACCTGTGCAACAACGCCTTTGCTCAGCACCAGCTGACGCGCGGTAGTTTCGTTGGTGGTCAGTGCCAGGATGGTGGCATCCGGGAAGTATTTACGTACTGCGCGAGCAGATTTACCGCCCTGGGTTGCTACAACGATCAGCGGAGCATCCAGTTTTTCTGCAGTTTCAACCGCGCCACGGCAAACGGCTTCGGTGATGCGCAGTTTACGGCTGTCGTTGTTGAAGTCCAGACGGCTGGTCATCACGCGGTCGGTACGCTCACAGATGGTTGCCATGATGGTGACGGCTTCCAGCGGGTATTTACCTTTTGCAGACTCGCCAGACAGCATGACTGCATCGGTACCGTCGAGGATGGCGTTCGCTACGTCACCGGCTTCAGCACGGGTCGGACGCGGGTTTTTGATCATGGAGTCCAGCATCTGGGTCGCAGTGATAACGACTTTACGTGCACGGATACATTTTTCGATGATCATCTTCTGCGCGAAGATAACTTCTTCAACCGGGATCTCAACGCCCATGTCGCCACGAGCAACCATGATGCCGTCAGATGCTTCGAGGATTTCGTCGAAGTTGTTCAGGCCTTCCTGGTTTTCGATTTTGGAAATGATCTGGATGTTTTCGCCGCCGTGCGCTTTCAGGTGCTCACGGATTTCAACGACGTCAGAACGTTTACGGATAAAGGATGCTGCAACGAAGTCAACGCCTTGCTCGCAACCGAAGATCAGGTCCTGTTTGTCTTTTTCAGCCAGTGCTGGCAGCGCGATGGAAACGCCCGGCAGGTTAACGCCTTTGTTTTCGCCCAGGTCGCCGTTGTTCAGCACTTTACAGATAACTTTGTTACCTTCGATAGCGGTAACTTCCATGCCGATCAGACCATCGTCAACCAGAACGGTATTGCCGACGGACAGATCTTTAGTGAAGCCTTCATAAGTAACAGCAACGATTTCGTTGTTGCCGACGACAGATTTGTCGGTGGTGAAGGTGAAGGTCTGGCCCGCTTTCAGGGAAACGTCGTTACCGCCTTCCAGTTTGATGGTACGGATTTCCGGACCTTTGGTGTCGAGCAGGATTGCGGCTTTCTTGCCGGTTTTGCTCATGACGTTGCGCAAATTCTTGATGCGCTGACCGTGTTCTTCATAGTCCCCGTGGGAGAAGTTCAGACGCATGACGTTCATGCCCGCGTCCAGCATTTTGGTTAACATCTCTTCGGATTCGGTTTTCGGACCGATGGTGCAAACAATTTTCGTCTTTTTCATGACAGTCTTAGTCTTTAAGTTGAGAAGGATATGGAAATCTGGCTCCCGCCGCGCACGGACGGGAAGCTAAACCTGAGTTACGAAAGTTGTGATGCCTCGCACTAAGGATAGGTGACATCGAAAGAGCGTGCAGAGGAATGTGTGCTTGTGTTTCAGCCCAACGGGATGGTGAGTTTTGTAGTCGTTGAGTTTTACAGGTCAATGTGCTGAAACCATTCAAGAGACAATTGGCGCGCATTATACGCTGAAAATTATCAAAAAGGAAAATGGAAACAGCGTTTCAAAACACTTCTGTGCAGTTTTACAGAAAATATTCATTAATTTGTTTCCAGGTATGGATAAAGAGGTTATTCGCAGCAGCATTTGTTGCGCAACAAGGTGTAATTGTCATCCCAATCCCTGACTTTTTGTGTATAACGCCGACCAAATCGACATATTTCTAAAAGTTATATCAAATGCGTTTTAATTCATTTTAAAAGCCAATCTCACTGATTACACTCGTTTGGACATCCATACTGCTAAACAGCCAAAAGCGCTAGCAGCAGAACAATAAGCAGCAGCGGATACCTAAACGACATGATTGTCCTGAAAAATATTTCGAAAGTGTTTACGCCAGGCAGGCTTGCCATTACCGCTGTCGATAACGTCAACCTGACGGTTGAACAGGGACAGATTTACGGAATTATTGGTTACAGCGGGGCGGGGAAAAGCACCTTAATACGCTTACTTAATGGTCTGGAAAAACCGACTTCAGGCAGCGTAACGATTAACGGCCACGATATCTCTGCCGCCCGTGGGGAATCTTTACGTCAGGCGCGACTGAAAATCAGCATGGTGTTTCAACACTTCAATTTGCTGTGGTCACGAACGGTTAGTGAAAATATTGCGTTCTCTATGCAAATTGCTGGAGCGCCAAAAGCATCAATTAAAGCGCGAGTTGCTGAACTGATTTCGCTGGTGGGGCTGAGCGGTCGTGAAAATGCGTATCCGTCTCAGCTGAGCGGTGGGCAAAAACAGCGGGTAGGAATTGCCCGTGCGTTGGCGAACAATCCTGACGTTCTGCTGTGTGACGAAGCCACCTCGGCGCTGGATCCGCAAACTACCGATCAGATCCTCGATTTGCTGCTCGATATTAATCGCCGCTTCAAATTAACCATTGTGCTGATCACGCATGAAATGCACGTGGTACGAAAAATCTGCGATCGCGTCGCGGTAATGGAAAACGGCAGGGTCGTTGAGGAAGGCGACGTGCTCAACGTCTTTACCCATCCGCAGCAGCCGATCACCCGACAGTTCGTTCGTCAGGTGAGTCAGTACACCGAGGAAGACGAGTTTAACCCACAGTTGGCCCGCGAGTTGGGCGGTGTGGTGATCAAGCTAACGTTTACCGGGCAACGTACGCATCGGCCTGTGGTTGGCGAATTGACTCTGCGCTATGGCCTGCCGTTTAACATTTTACACGGCAAGATGACGCAAACCGCGCACGGTGTATTTGGTCAGCTTTGGGTGCACGTTGTGGCCTCTGAGGAACAATTGAACAATATTTTGGCCGATCTGCGCCAGAGCGACATTGAAGGCGAGGTGATCAACCATGGCTGAAGAACTGTTTCCTCATCTGAAGTGGGAGCAACTGCTGGCAGCAACCCAGGAAACGCTCTACATGACGGTCCTTTCTGGCGCAGCGACCTTTGTCCTGGGCGTTGCACTTGGTCTGGCTCTGTTCCTGACCGCACGCGGCGGACTGTTTCACAATCGCGCGGTGTATAGCGTTATTTCGCTGGTGGTGAATATCTTTCGTTCCATCCCGTTCATCATTCTGATCGTGCTGCTGATCCCGTTTACCAAAGCGATGGTTGGCACCATTCTCGGCGCTAATGCCGCGTTGCCTGCGCTGATCGTAGGGGCCGCACCGTTTTATGCGCGTCTGGTCGAAATTGCCCTGCGTGAAGTCGACAAAGGGGTTATTGAGGCGACGCGTTCGATGGGCGCACGGCTAAGCACGCTTATTTTTCGGGTTTTACTGCCGGAATCCTCTCCTGCTCTGGTGTCCGGGATCACCGTGACGCTGATTGCGCTGGTCAGCTACAGCGCGATGGCAGGGGTAATTGGCGCCGGTGGTTTAGGGAATCTTGCCTATCTGGAAGGTTTTCAGCGCAACCACAGCGACGTCACGCTGGTGGCGACGGTGACGATTTTGCTCATTGTCTTCATCATCCAGCTTTGCGGCGATGTGATCACCTCTCTGTTAGATAAACGCTAATAAAATACGGAAACCATTATCATGAAAAAATCACTGACGTTACTCGCCGCAGCAACCTTAAGCGCCCTGAGCTTTGCCTCCTGGGCCGATACTCTGACCGTTGGCGCCTCAAACGTGCCGCACGCGGAGATCCTTGAGCAGGCTAAGCCTATTCTGGCGAAGCAGGGGATCGATTTAGAGATTAAACCGTTCCAGGATTACATTCTGCCCAACACCGCGCTGGCTGGCCGTGAGATTGACGCTAACTACTTCCAGCATATTCCATACCTGAACAGCGTGATTAAAGATCATGCGGGCGATAAAACGTATGATTTCGTCAGCGCCGGAGCGATTCACATCGAGCCAATTGGGATCTATTCGAAAAAAGTGAAATCGCTTAAAGATCTGCCGGAAGGCGGCAAGGTCATCATGCGCGATGCGGTATCTGAGGAAGGCCGTATTCTGTCGATTTTCGAAAAAGAGGGCGTAATCAAGCTGAAGCCGGGCGTGGATAAAGTCACCGCGCGCATTAGCGATATCGTCGAGAACCCGAAAAAACTGAAGTTCCTGCCTAACGTGGAAGCCGCGCTGTTACCGCAGATGTATAACAACGACGAAGGCGATGCGGTGGTGATTAACGCCAACTACGCCATCGACGCCGGGCTGGATCCGGTGAAAGATCCTATCGCCGTCGAAAGTGGTGAAAACAACCCGTATGCCAACATCATTACCGTGCATCGTGGCGACGAGAAGAAAAAAGATATCGTGGCGCTGGTTGATGTCCTGCACTCAAAAGAGATCCAGGACTGGATCCGCACCAAATATAAAGGTGCGGTGATCCCGGTAAATAACTGATCCGCGGGCGTTGCCTTATCCGGCCTACGACGTTCTGTAGGCCGGATAAAACGCGTTGGCGTGGCCATCCGGCGCTAGAGTTTCACTCGCTCAATCCTCGCTGGCAACCCCTGGCGCACCGCTGCACCTGACACCCAGTCAAGCCAGGTATTGGCTACCTGCCGGGTAGGATCCGCAAAGCCCAAATCGTTGAGATTAATCCCCGACCTTATTTGTGCGTCAAACGCCATCGGCTTGCCGTCGAGCGTATGCTGCGCCGCGCCCATTTCTTTATGCCCATAACCGTGTTCAATGGCGATCACGCCCGGCATCACGCCATTAAGCAGGCTTATCTGCGCCTGCGCCTGACCGCCAGGCGTGGTGATACGCACCATATCGCCGTGCGCTAAACCATATCGTTGACCATCCTGCGGATTAAGCGCCACCAGATTAACCGGCTTCAGATGATGCAGACGTGGGATCACCGCCGTGGCGCTGGACATGGTATTGGATTTAAAAGAAATCAGTTTCAGCGGCCACTCTTGTTCCGGGAACAACTCCTCGACCGCACGCCCATCTGACAGGCGTGAAGGATACCAGGCCGGGCAGCCGCTGTAGCGCTCGCCGGTAATTGCATGGCGGTGCGCGGCGACGTCCGCATTCCAGATTTGTAGCGGTTTTTCCCACGCATTGCCTATCCGATTCTCAACCCGCCCGCTGTTGTCTGGCGCAAAACGCCCACCGCGGGAGTAGATAAACGCCACCCGGCTGATTTCATCGGCTTTCAGCGTTTGGGTCATCACCGGCACGATCCGCTGTACCCCAGTCAGCGCCAGGTCTTCCGGTTGCGCTTCAGCGACCGGCGCTTTGCCCATAAACGCAATATTGGCGGCGAGTCGCAGGTAGTAATCTTCCGCACGATTCAACGGATAGTGATTGCCCTGCGGATCGGTAATCGCATTGTCACCAAATCCGGGGAGCCCGATGCGTTTTGCCACTGCGATACAGAAAGATTCCATCGAGGCGGGTTGACCATCAGCGGTACTGCTGGTTGCCGCTGTCACTACCGGCCAACGCGCGGTGGTGGCTTTACTGGCAACGCCGGCCCACGGGGCGCTGAATCCCCAGCTTTCAAAGTTGTGGGTATCCGGCACGATGTAATCGGCCAGCGCCGTGGTTTCGTTCATAAAGGCGTCAATAGCGATAAACAGCGGCAGACGCGCAGGATCCTTGAGCTTTTCTTCCGCCACGCCGCGCAACCCTGCGATGCCGTAGAACGGGTTGGTCATGTTGGAGATCCAGGCTTTCAGCGGATAAGGGTAGCCTTCCAGCGCCGAGACGAGGAGTTCGGTAAGCTGGCCTGCGACAAACGGATACCACGGGGCTTTGGCCGGGAAGGGCGATTGTCCGGCCGCCACCTTATTGCGATACTCTTCGGAAGACTCATAAGCAGTTTTACTGCGCGCGATGCTTAATCCTTTTGGTTTTACCTTCCCGGCGAAGCTGTCCATGTTGTAGCGCGGACCGTCGGTGGCGCCATTGAACTTGCCGCCGCCGACAAATACGCCGCCTTCAAGACTGAGATTGCCAATCAGCGCATTGAGCATCATCACCGACCAGGCGTTATAAAATCCATTGCCTGCCATCATTCCACCGTGCGTAATCACCGCTGCCTGGCGGCCATGGCGGGTAAACGCGTCGGCCAGGGCGCCAATGTCAGCTTCAGACACGCCGCATTGCTGGCTGTACTGCGTCAGCGTTAGTTTCCCGGCGGACTCTTTCAGACACTGGAAGCTGCTTTTTACCGTCACCGTCTGACCGTCTGCCAGCGTGACCTGGCGGCTGACGAACAACTGCGCGCGTGGGCAACTGCTGGCGGCGACAATTTCGCCGGCCTCGTTAATGACCACCGGCTCCTGGGCGGCGTTTGCACTCAGGTGCGCGAGGGTTAAATGCTGTCCGGCAAGGGTTGGAAGCTCATCGGTAATCACCAGATGCGTGGCGTTAGTCCAGCTTTTTTCCCCGGCCTGCTGCATGGCCTGTACGCCGGGAATGGTGAGATAATCGGCGTTATAACGCTGTTTTTCGATAATCCAACGGATCATCCCCATCGCCAGCGCGGAGTCACTTCCCGGTCGTACAGGCTGCCAGTGGCCGCGATTGTCAGCCTGCACCGTGGTCAATGGCAGGGCCGGTGCCACCACCACGTAACGGAAGTCGTCGCGTAAACGGGCGCTGGCCAGTTGGCGAGCCTGGCGCTTAAACGGGTTACCGGATTGCGCCGGAGACGTTCCCATAAATAGCGCGAATTTGACATTGTCCCAGTCGGGCTTCACGTGGGTATTTTTATCCAGATCGCCCATTAACGCACCGGAACCGGCCCGGTATGCCAGACCACAGTAAGCGCCATGAGCGCCGAAGTTTTTACTGCCAAAACTATTTAATGCAAAGCGGCGCAAAAATGTATCACGTCCTTCATCGCTGGTATTGGTGACCAGCAGTTGATTGGATTTAGGGCCAAAGCCGGGATGCCTGGCATCAAGCGGCGTGTTGGTGTCATGGATTGCCCGCAAGCCGTCAACGTGGCCTTCACCAAACAAGTCGCCGCCTTCCACCACCTCTTTGATCAGCTGTTCGAAGCTGATGCGCTGCCATTTTCCCTCACCGCGTTTGCCGACACGTTTCATGGGCTGGAGAATGCGTAACGGGCTGTATAAACCTTCAAGTAAGGTTGCGCCACGGGCGCAGGCCGTGGAACGCGCGTCAAGACCCGTTTCGCCCGCCAGTTGTTCCATTGCGGTGGCAAAGGGGACGGAGGCGTCAATATGGTGCTCGTGAGACAATGGGTGATAGGGGTTGCCCGCAATGCGCAACACCTTGCCTTTTTCGCTGTCAACGCGCACCCGCACGCCACACTGCGTCCAGCAGCCGAAGCACTGCGTCATGGAGATAACCTGCTGCGGGTTCTGCTGCCAGCGCGGCTGGGCATTGGCTTCGGGGATGAGGGCGTTACCAAAGATGCGGTCTCGGGTAATTTTGCCCGAGGAGCCGTCCAGCAAACCGTCTATCGCGCGCTTTGCCACATCCCGATAACTCAGGCCAAAAGTCACCATGCCACCTACGGCAAGGCCTACTTTAAGCCACTGACGACGGGTTAAATTAGCCATGTTGCATTCTCCTTGCGATCGCGTTCAGGGCTTCACGAACAATAATGATCAGTGCTATCCACAGGCCGAAGGTGCCCACAATGGCCAGCCAGCCATCGGTACCACCGGGCAGGGTGTAAGGATTAAACAGCGCGTTAAATTTCGGTATGGTCTGCACCTGGATAAGTAACGTCCAGCGCATCAGCCAGCACAGCGCCATCGCGCTAAATGCAAGTAATATGCGCAGCGGCAGCGATAAGGGGTTACGGAGCACCAGCCCGCACAGGACAAGCGAAACAAGCCATAGCGCAACCCAACCGATGGCGTAGTGTCGTGCTAACGGGGCAACGTTCAGCCATTGGCGAATAGCCGAACCGGAAAGCGTATTGCCGCTCACCCATATCACTACGACTAAAGCCAGCACCATCAGGGTGACTGTCTGCCCCCACGCCAGTTTGCGGGTCAATGTTCCCTCGCGTTTTGTCGCGGCGATGAGCAGGGCGAGAAACGTTTGCAGCGCGCTGAGGAACATCGCAACCGGAAAGGCGTAGCTGAACCAGACGGGACGCGCCTGCACTACCGACACTTCGCGGCCGGTGTATACCAGCAACCCGATGGCTGACAAGGCGCTACCTATCGCCAGCCACTTAGTGACACTGTAACTTTTAAGCGTTAACCGTTTAACATGCTGCGCCAGAAACCACAGACCTAAGAAGCCGGTAAAGAGTGGTAAAAACAGCGCGCCCCAGGGCATCCAGGACCACGGCGTCGGCCAGGCGTAGAAATGCCAGACGCGGGCGGTTTGGTGTAAGTCAGCGGTCAGCGCCAGCGGCGCGGTAATCGCGCAGGTCAGGGCGATTAACAGCGTCAGATTTTCCAGCTCCGGCATCTCTTGTTTACGCCAGTGAAGTACGCAGGCGAACAGCGCGGCGCAGGCGGCAATGCCGATGAAAAAGAAATATTGTACGGCCCAGGGTAACCAGCTTACGTCCTGGGGATGGGCCAGAACCTCTTCAATAACCAGTGAATGGTTCATTTAAACCTCCTGCCAGAGAGCGGGTTGAGCACGTCCCATCAACGGGGTTACAAACGCTTCGTCCAGACCCAGATAGAACACGTGCGGTGATGTCCCGTTTTCCGGTTTCAGGACTTTGATGGCGTCATGGTGTTCACGCAGCATTTGAGAAATTCGGCTGTGCGGATCTTTGATATCGCCTATGATGCGCGCGCCGCCGACGCAGGATTCCACGCAGGCCGGGAGCAGGCCTGCTTCGAGGCGGTGAACGCAAAAGGTACATTTATCGGCGGTTTGTGTTTCATGGTTGATGAACCGCGCATCATAAGGGCAGGCCTGCACGCAGTAGGCGCAGCCCACGCAGCGCGTGTTGTCGACCACCACAATGCCGTCTTCGCGTTGGAAAGTAGCCTGTACCGGGCAAACGGGCACGCAGGGAGGATTATCACAATGGTTGCACAGCCGCGGCAGCAGGACGTTGGTGACGCTCTGCTGACCTTCAATCTGCACCTGGTACTGGTTAACGAGGGTGCGAAATTCACCCTGCGGCGTCTGGTTTTCAATGGCGCAACTGACAGTACAGGCCTGGCAGCCGATACAGCGTCGCAGGTCAACCAGCATGGCGTAGCGATGCTGAAGTGAGCCTTCATGGCGTTCAGGCGAGAAGGGAAATTGCGCCTGAGCCAAGGGTACCAGTGATGCGCCAGCGGTCAGGACGCCCAGTTGCTGGAGAAACTGCCGTTTACTGCTGTCCATATTTTCTCCCGTCACGATGCAACAACGAAACATTGGTCACGCCGTTGGTTTGCGTGTGATGAATAAAGAATCTTGATGATTTACAGTGTAAAAATCGTGACGGGGGGTACTCTATTGTGGTTAACCACATACCCGGCTTGTTGTTGATCTAAAACAACATAATTGACAGGGATAATTGAGTGGGACGCAACGTAGCAAAATGTCTGACGGTGCTGGTGTCGCTATGGATGCTAAGCGGTGTGGTCAGGGCTCAGACATGGAACATTGGCGTTTTGGCGATGCGTGGGGAGGTCTCCACACGTAATCACTGGCAGCCGCTGGAAACCCTGTTGAATCAGCAAATTCCCGGCGAACAGTTTCACATTCAACCACTGGACCTACGGCAAATGCAGGAGGCGGTGAATCGTGGAACGGTACAATTTGTGGTCACGAATCCGGCGCAATTTGTTCAACTAAACAGCCGCGCTGCGCTACGCTGGCTGGCGTCACTCCGTTCTACTCGCGGGGGGAAAGCCACCAGTAATGTGATTGGCAGCGCGATCCTCGTCAGGCGCGATAGCGGGATAACCTCCGCACACGATCTGATCGGCAAAACGGTGGGTGCCATTGATGCTCAGGCATTTGGCGGCTATTTGCTGGGATATAAAGCGCTCAGCGATGCCGGGCTGCGCCCGGAGCGCGATTTGCGCCTGACGTTTACCGGATTTCCCGCCGATGCCTTACTCTATTTATTACGCGAAAAAGCCGTGCAGGCGGTGATTGTGCCGGTGTGCCTGTTGGAAAAAATGGACGAAGAAGGGCTTATTCGTAAAACAGATTTTACGGCGGTGCTTAACCATCCTACGTCGATTCCCTGTTTAACCAGTACGCCGCTCTATCCTGACTGGTCATTTGCGGCACTGCCTGCGGTAAGCGACGAGCTGGCCGATCGCGTCACGCGGGCCCTGTTCAATGCGCCGCAGAACGCGACGTTTCGCTGGGGGGCGCCCGCCTCGACCCGCGAAGTGGAAGCGTTGCTGCGCGATGTCCGCCAGCATCCGCAGCAGCGCCAGTTGTGGCTGGATGTCAAAAGCTGGTTTATTCAACATCGGCTGGCGATGGGGGCCGCGGCTCTCGTACTGTTGTTGCTGACGCTCAATTACATCTGGGTGATGCTGCTGGTCCGCCGACGCGGCAGGCAATTGGAGCGAAAAAACGTATTGTTGCGCAAACAGGAACAGGAGCTGGAAACCGCTCGCCAAATGAGCGTGCTTGGCGAGATGACGTCGGGTTTTGCCCACGAGCTCAATCAGCCGCTATCGGCTATCCGTCATTATGCGCAGGGCTGTCTGATCCGCCTGCGTAGTCAGGATCAACAGCATCCGCTGCTGCCCGCGCTGGAGCACATTGATACCCAGGCGCAGCGGGGGGCTGATACGCTGCACAATCTTCGCCAGTGGGTCAGCCAGGCACAGGGCAATCCGGTGATGACCGATGACTGGCAAGTTGTTAACGTTCACGATGCTATCCATCACGTCTGGCAATTATTACGCATGCCACAGCAATTCCCGGCGGTAGCGCTGCAAACGCAGATCGGTAAGGCGTTAACATTAACGTTGCCGAGTGTTCTCCTCGAACAGGTACTGGCTAATGTGGTTCTCAACGCCGCCCAGGCGGGGGCAACCACCGTGTGGTTTTGCGCTCAGCGTGAGGATGGTGATGTGAGTATTCAGGTGCAGGATAACGCCGGAGGTATTGATGAGGTGCAGCTGTACCAGGCTTTTCAGCCGTTTATGACCACCCGTAAAGAGGGCATGGGGCTGGGGTTAGCCATTTGTCAGCGGCTGGTGCGCTACGCAAACGGAGACATTGAGATCAAAAATCATCAGGCTCCAGATGAAAAAGCGGGCGTGGTGGTGACATTACATTTTAAGCAAAACCCGGAGGGAGGCCGTCGTGGCAATCATTCATCTGCTGGATGACGATATTGCCGTCACCCAGGCTTGCGCGTTTTTACTGGAAAGTCTGGGATATGAGGTGTGTTGCTGGGAGCAAGGCGAAACATTCCTCACCGAGGCAAATCTGCACCAGGTGGGCGTACTTTTGCTGGATATGCGTATGCCTGTAATGGATGGGCATGCTGTGCATGAAGCCATGCGCCAGCGTGAGAGTACGCTGGCGGTGGTATTTCTCACCGGGCATGGCGATGTGCCGATGGCGGTTGAGCAAATGAAACGCGGTGCGGTCGATTTTTTGCAAAAGCCGGTTTCCGCCGCGCCTCTGCAAGCGGCGTTAGAGCATGCAGTGCAGATTTCTCACGCCGCCTTTTCGCGACAAGAGATCGTGGTTTGCTATCAGCAGCTTACGCCAAAGGAGCGAGAACTGGCGCAACTGGTAGCAAAAGGGTTAATGAATCGGGAAATTGCTGATGCTATGAATATTGCCGTGCGCACGGTTGAGGTTCATCGGGCGCGGGTGATGGAAAAAATGCAGGCGGGGAGTCTTGCTGAACTGGTTAATCGACTGCAGAGGATTCAGTAAATTTATGACATTTATTTGATTTTCATTGAATTTTGTCTAATCCGTCAGACTGATATATGCTGTTGGTTTGAGTTAATGACGAGCGGGAAAAATGGGAAATCAGACCAAAGACGATGAGTTGTACCGTGAAATGTGCAGAGTAGTCGGTAAAGTAGTGCTGGAAATGCGCGATCTGGGACAAGAGCCTAAGCATATCGTCATTGCGGGAGTACTGAGAACCACCCTCGCCAACCAGCGCGTGAAGCGCAGCGAGTTAGAAAAACAGGCTATTGAGACCGTAATTAAAGCATTAGCCGGTTAATCCACAAAAAGAGGATGGTGGTCTCGTTCGCCGTCCTTTTATTCTCGTCACGTTAATTTATCAATATATATAATTTAGTGCTGCAATTAGAGGAGTAATCTTCGCTGTATATTAAGTTATATCCCGAGTGATATATTAAAATATATATGCGAGTAGAGTCACAAATATTTGCAAAGCATGTGAAATATTATTTCAACTTATCTTAATGATAATAAATCTCACTCCGCATTTATTATTTCCCTTCCGTTTTTTAATTGATGACGATCAAAACTATGAGCGCTGAATAACCACATTATCTTTACGCCTAACCCTAAAGGATTAGATTCATTCAGTTTAACCACCGTCATTTTACGCGATCAGGTTAGGGCAAAAATTTACGTGTTGTTGGCAACATTAACCGCCCGAAATGGCTTGAGTTGCACGGGTTTAATTTAGCCTGGAGGTGTTGCTAACACAGCGTTTGCGAAGAGGATGCGAAATAAATGAATCAGGTTGATCGTCCATTTTTAGATTGTGGTTTAACGCGGCTTGAATTTCTGCGGATATCAGGAAAAGGTTTGGCGGGATTAACCATCGCCCCTGCACTGTTATCACTTTTTGGCTGTAAGCAGGAAGATATCGACAGCGGTACCGTGGGGCTTATCAATACGCCGAAAGGGGTGCTGGTGACCCAGCGAGCGCGCTGTACTGGCTGCCACCGCTGTGAAATTTCCTGTACCAATTATAACGATGGTGCCGTGGGGACTTTCTTTTCCCGTATAAAAATCCATCGCAACTTCTTCTTTGGCGATGATGGCGTCGGGTCCGGTGGCGGACTTTATGGCGATTTAAACTATACCGCTGATACCTGCCGTCAGTGCAAAGATCCGCAATGCATGAAGGTCTGCCCCATTGGCGCTATTACCTGGAAACAGGAAGACGGCTGTATTGCGGTGGATCATAAACGTTGTATTGGCTGCAGCGCTTGTACCACCGCCTGCCCGTGGATGATGGCGACCGTGAATACCGAAACAAAAAAATCCTCAAAATGTGTGTTATGTGGGGAGTGCGCCAATGCTTGTCCGACTGGGGCATTAAAAATTATCGAGTGGAAAGATATTACTGTTTGATAGATAGCAGGTATGCCTGATACGCGTCATTAATTGCCAAAAATATCGCAGTTTTGCAAAAAAACTGCCTGAAGGATGGCGGGTATATCTATTAAACCTTCTTGCAAAGGAAAACATGATGGCTAATGGTTGGACAGGTAATATTTTACGGGTCAATCTCACCACGGGGAATATCACCCTTGAAGATTCCAGTAAATTTAAAAAATTTGTCGGCGGGATGGGCTTTGGTTATAAAATTATGTACGACGAAGTCCCGCCAGGCACCATGCCTTTCGATGAAGGGAATAAACTGGTTTTCGCCACCGGGCCATTAACGGGCTCTGGTGCCCCTTGTAGCTCCCGCGTCAATATCACCTCCTTATCGACTTTTACCAAAGGCAATTTAGTGGTGGATGCTCATATGGGCGGCTTCTTTGCTGCGCAAATGAAATTCGCCGGTTACGACGCCATTATTATCGAAGGCAAGTCCGCGACGCCTGTCTGGATCAACATTAAAGACGAAAAGGTCAGCATCGAAAAAGCCGATTTCCTGTGGGGTAAGGGAACGCGCGCCACAACCGAAGAGATTTGCCGTATTACCAGCCCGGAAACCTGCGTCGCCGCTATTGGTCAGGCGGGTGAAAATCTGGTGCCGCTCTCCTGCATGATCAACAGTCGCAACCACAGCGGAGGCGCAGGTACTGGCGCGGTAATGGGGTCGAAAAACCTGAAGGCCATTGCGGTAGAAGGGACCAAAGGGGTCAATATTGCCGATCGTAAAGAGATGAAGCGGCTCAATGATTACATGATGACCGAGCTCATCGGTGCCAACAACAACCACGTTGTGCCAAGCACCCCGCAGGCCTGGGCAGAATACTCTTCGCCAAACTCGCGCTGGACGGCCCGTAAGGGACTGTTCTGGGGCGCGGCAGAAGGGGGACCAATCGAAACCGGGGAAATCCCGCCGGGTAACCAGAATACCGTGGGTTTCCGTACCTATAAATCCGTATTCGATCTGGGGCCAGCCGCTGAGAAATACACGGTCAAAATGAGCGGCTGCCATTCATGCCCCATTCGCTGTATGTCGCAGCTCAATGTCCCGCGGGTGAAAGATTTTGGCGTGCCAAGTACTGGCGGTAACACCTGCGTGGCGAACTTTGTCCACACCACCATTTTCCCCAATGGCCCGAAAGATTTCGACGATAAAGACGATGGGCGCGTGGTGGGAAATCTGATTGGCCTGAACCTGTTTGACGATTATGGCATCTGGTGTAACTACGGGCAGTTGCACCGTGATTTTACTTACTGCTATTCGAAAGGCGTTTTTAAGCGCGTACTGCCAGCTGAAGAGTATGCGGAGATCCGCTGGGATCAGCTGGAAGCGGGCGATCCTCATTTTATTAAGGATTTTTACTACCGGTTGGCGCATCGCGTGGGGGAGCTCAGCCATCTTGCGGACGGATCGTATGCCATTGCTGAACGCTGGAATTTGGGCGAAGAGTACTGGGGTTATGCCAAAAATAAACTGTGGTCGCCGTTTGGTTTTCCTGTCCACCATGCAAACGAGGCCTCTGCACAGGTGGGGGCGATCACCAACTGTATGTTTAACCGTGACTGTATGGCGCACACCCATATCAACTTCATCGGTTCCGGTTTACCGCTGAAATTACAGCGCGAAGTGGCGGGCGAGCTATTTGGTTCGCAGGATGCATACGACGAAACCAAAAACTACACCCCGATCAATGCCGCCAAGATCAAATATGCCAAATGGACGTTGCTGAAAGTCTGTCTGCATAACGCGGTTACGCTGTGCAACTGGGTGTGGCCGATGACGGTTTCACCACTCAAGAGCCGTAACTATCGCGGAGATTTGGATCTGGAAGCAAAATTCTTCCAGGCGGTCACCGGCGATGAAACCACGCAGGAGAGTCTGGACCTGGCCGCTGAACGCATCTTTACCCTGCACCGTGCCTATACGGTCAAATTGATGCAAACCAAAGATATGCGCAATGAGCACGATCTCATCTGCTCCTGGGTGTTTGATAAAGATCCGAAGATCCCGGTCTTCACTGAAGGGACCGACAAGATGGACAGGGAAGATATGCGTCAGTCGCTGACGATGTTCTATCAGGAAATGGGCTGGGATCCAGAGCTGGGTTGCCCAACGCATGAAACCCTGAACCGACTCGGACTTGAAGATGTAGCCGCTGATTTGGCTGCACAAGATCTGTTGCCGGCGTAAGGAATGCGAGATGACTAACGTGAGCGACGTTCTGACCCCCGTTGAGGCGTTTCCTGACGAAGTGGATAGCCGAAAGAGACAGTGGCTGCAGGCGTTTCACCCGCCTGTAGAACAGATGAATGCGCCCCAGGTTCAGGAACCAGCCAGCCCGGAGTCGATTGTGGCAGATTTTATCCGTCAGCATTCAGCATCGGGGCAACTGGTGGCGCGCAGTGTCTTTTTGCTGCCGCCTTATTCGGTTCCTGAAACCGATCTTTCCGCGCTGCTGGATGTGCTGGGCCAGGACGCGAATGGTGCGGATATCACCTGTGTGCAGGGTGCGGAAGAAGCATATTTCTATTCGACGCAAACCATGACGGCAAATTACGCCGACATGTGTGTGCAGGTGGTGGAAAACGACATCTGCCGTGCGATTGCCGAGGCGGTACGCTTCGACTGTCGAACGTATCCTCGCCCTTATAAGGTCGCCATGTTGACGCAACCGCCGTATCGCTTTGAGTCTCAACAGATTGCCGCTGCGCTCACGGCCATGGAAACGCATCCTGATTATGCAGATATATGGACTGTGGAATCGTCAAATGCGGAGCCTTATTTGTTCAGCGAACGTTTTATGAGTTATGGCAAAGCGTACGGCCTGTGCGAATGGCTTGAGGTTGAGCAGTATCAGAACCCCTGAATTATTCAGGTTGATGTCATGGAACGTGTGGACGACCACTGTCACAGTATTAGAGGATAACCCGATGTCCTTCACCCGACGAAAATTTGTCATTGGCATGGGGACGGTGATTTTTTTCACTGGCCCAGGTCAAAATCTGTTAGCGAGTACCAGGAGTTCTAAAGACGTACATTACGTCATGATTCACGATGAATCACTGTGTAACGGATGTAATATCTGCGCCCGCGCATGCAGGAAAACCAACCATGTTCCTGCGCAGGGTAGCCGTTTGTCGATAGCTCATATTCCGGTTTCGGACAACGACAACGAAACGCTGTATCACTACTTCCGTCAGTCCTGCCAGCACTGTGATGATGCCCCCTGTATTGAGGTGTGTCCGACCGGCGCCTCATGGCGAGATGACAACGGCATTGTGCGGGTAGACACGTCTTCCTGTATCGGCTGCAGTTACTGTATTGGCGCGTGTCCTTATCAGGTGCGTTATCTCAACCCGCAGACCAAAGTGGCGGATAAATGCGACTTCTGCGCTGAATCTCGTCTGGCGAAAGGTTTCCCGCCGATCTGTGTTAACGCCTGCCCGGAACATGCGCTGATTTTTGGTCGCGAAGATAGCCCGGAAATTCAGACCTGGTTGAGAGAAAATAAGTATTACGAGCATCAACTTGCAGGCGCCGGGAAACCCCATCTGTATCGTCGGTTCGGTCAACATTTGATTAAAAAGGAAAATGTATGAACGCGTCGCAGAATGCCGAACAGTTTCACGCCCAGCTTGCGCAGTATGTTCCCCTGTTTTCACCGGACTACTGGCCTGTGTGGTTGGTCATCGCCGGATTAATGCTGGTGGGGATGTGGCTGGTGCTGGCGCTACACGCCATGCTGCGCTTTCGGGCCGCACATAAAGCGTCGGCAGGGCACGGTGAGAAAGTCTATTTATACTCGAAGGCCGTTCGTTTGTGGCACTGGTCGAATGCGCTGCTATTTCTGCTACTTCTGGTCAGTGGCCTGGTCAATCACTTTTCCGTCGTCAGTGCGTCGGTGATGAAAAGCCTGCTTACCGTGCATGAGGTCTGCGGCTTTTTGCTGCTCGCTTGCTGGATTGGCTTTGTCCTGATCAATCTGATTGGCGGCAACGGGCATCACTATATTATTCAACGTCAGGGCTGGATCGGACGAGCGCAAAGACAAACGCGTTTTTACCTGTTTGGCATTATGCAGGGCGAGTCACACCCATTCCCGGCATCAAAGCGTTGTAAATTCAACCCGCTACAGCAGGCGGCCTATGTTGGCGTGATGTATGGCTTACTGCCACTGCTGCTGATCTCAGGGTTGTTATCGCTCTATCCGACGGTTGTCGGTGACCTGTTCCCCGGCGTGCGTTACTGGTTGCTCCAGGCGCACTTCGCGCTGGCAATAATCAGTCTGTTTTTCATTTTTGGGCATCTTTATCTCTGCACGACAGGTCGTACGCCGGGCGAAACCTTCAAGTGTATGGTGGATGGCTATCACCGGCATTAAGCGATGATGATTACGCGAAGTGACTTACGGGCCTGGCGCGTTGGGCCCGTAATGTATCGCTGGTTTCTACGCGCGTTTCCAACTGGCGGAAGCTACGCTGATGTCCATCGTGCGCTCCAGCGGGATGGGTATACAGACTGGGCAAATAGCCTGGTGGAATACGGCTGGTCAAAATGGCGGGAAGAGGCGAGTTTTGCCCAGCAGGATATTCGCGCGATGGGGAATATTTCCCGTGTGCAAACGGCGGGGGAAATCAGCCGTCCGCTGGCGAGTGCGGAAGATAACGCCCGATTCAGTTGTGCAGGCGATAACGTTAAAATCACCAGCGCCGGGTATGCCGCACAGATCGCCAGCGCAGGTTACAGCGCACGTATTGGTAGCGTAGGCTATAACGCGCATATCGGCAGTTCAGGCGATCGCGGGCGAATTGCGGTTGCGGGAAATTCGGCACGTATCAGTAGTGTGGGTGACGGGACGCGTATCGCCAGTACCGGCATGCGCGTACGCATCAGTTCGCTCGGCGACAGAAATCGGATTGCCTGCGGTGGTGATTTAACCCAGTTGGCCTGTTTTGGCGCAGAGTCTAAAATCGCCAACTGCGCCGACAACATCCACATTATTGCCAGCGGAGAGAACGCCGTTGTTGCCAGTACCGGTGTTGTCGATTCGATAATACTCGGTCCCGGCGGCTGCGCGGCGCTGGCCTATCACGATGGCGAGAGAATGCGTTTTGCGCTTGCCGTTGAGGGGGAAAATAACATCCGGGCGGGCGTGAAATATCGGCTCAACGAAGACCACCAGTTTGTGGAATGTTGAGCCGTGATCTCATTTTAACGCGAAGCGGCGTTGGGTGATTTTCTCCAGGCTCAGGCACAGCAGGTAATAGACCAGTCCCGTAAAAATAAAAATGGCTGCCGGATAGATTTGTACCCGGCTGTTAACCTGACCCGCAACCGTTGTGAGTTCCGGCACGTTAACGATAAACGCCAGCGACGTGTCCTTCAGTAATCCAATAAAAATCCCCGTCAGCGATGGCAGTACGTTACGCAGCACCTGCGGCAATAAGATAAGCCACAGGGCCTGATACGGGCGAAAACCCTGAACCACGGCAGCATCATATTGCCCGCCAGGCAGCGCGCTAATTCCTGCATACACTGAGTGCATGACCGAGGCAGCGGTGAACCATGCCAGCGCCAGCGTCACGGTAACGGCTCCGGGGAGATCGCTTCCGGTCAGCATGGGTAGCAAATACCACATCCAGAAAATCACAAAGATTAGCGGAATGCCGCGAATAAACTCCGCCCAGATAAACAACCCGTTGCGAACCGTGCCCGGAAAACGCCAGGCGCAGCAGGCAAGAACTATCCCACCAGGCAAGGCCAGCAGCGCTGCGCCGAGAGCCATCAACAACGTGAGCAGAACGCCGCCGGGTTGTCCCTGGGCCACCCGTCCCCACAGGAGATAATCAAGATTGTCGGTAATGACCGAAATATTAGCGATCATGCAGTATGCTCCTGACGCTGAAGATACGCGTTTTAACCTTGGACGATTTACCCGATGCAGGCCGTGGGCCAAGACGCGTAAGCAGCATACCCAGAACGATGCCTGTGAACAGATAGAGCGCAGTGCCAACAGCAAAGGCTTCCAGCGCGTGCGCGTTGTAGCTCTCAATTTGCCGCACCTGGTAGGTGAGCTCAGCAAATCCAATACCGCTGGCAAGCGAGGAAAGTTTCATCAGGTTAAGGTATTGCCCAACAATGGGTTGCCAGGCGTTCGCCAGTCCCTGAGGGAGCAGAATGTGACGAAACGTCGCCCAGGATGAAAAACCCTGCGCCACGGCAGCCTCACGTTGTCCGGCAGAAACCGCCTGTAAACCAGAGGCGATCTCCTCGACCAAAAATGCCGAGGTAAATACGCCCAGCCCCCATGCTGAACAGATAAACTCTGGTGTTAACCACCAGACATCGCCTGGCAGAATAGACCAGGGATGCTCTGCATTGATGAAGGTAATGACGTTGCGGGGCAGCCAGTTCCATGCGGCAAAATACCAGAACATCAGTTGCACCAGTAAAGGCGTGTTGCGAAACACCGAAACCCATACACTGACCACCGCTTTGTTGAAGCGATTGCCCGTCAGACGCAGGCCGAGTAGGAAGATGGCAATGAGCGTGGCGAGTACGATACCTGCCAGTGTCACCCAGAGCGTGGTGAGAAAACCGGAAATTATCCATTGCAGAGGTTGCCCGCTCAGCACTCCCTGCCAGTCCATTGCAAGCATTATAGCGATGACTCCTGGTGTAACGGGTCGAGCACTTTTTTCAGGAAACGCTGGGTTCTCGGGTGCTGTGGTCGGGTGAAAAAATCCTCCGGCGCGGCCACTTCAAGAATTTCTCCACCATCGATGAATACCACGCGATCGGCAATCTCACGGGCAAAATGCATTTCATGGGTCACGACGATCATGGTGATACCGCTGTGGGCCAGGTTTTTCATCACCTGTAATACTTCGCCGATCATTTCCGGATCCAGCGCGGAGGTGGGCTCATCAAACAGAAGGATTTGTGGCGATGAGGCCAGCGCGCGGGCGATGGCCACGCGCTGTTGCTGCCCACCGGACAACTGTGCGGCATAAGCGCTCGCTTTTTCTGCCAGTCCCACCTGATCCAGCAATTCGAGTGCCCGACGCGCGGCTGCCGCCTTGTTCCAGCCGTGAACATATTCCAGCGCCAGCGAGATGTTCTGATGCGCCGTCAGATGCGAATAGAGATTGAATTGCTGAAAAACGAAACCGATACGGCTGCGTAACTGGCGTAATGCTGCCCCGCGCAACTGACTAATTGGTTTGTCATCAATGAAAATCTCGCCACCGCTGAGCGACTCAAGCTGGTTGATAAGGCGTATAAGTGTGGATTTTCCCGAGCCAGAAGGGCCCAGAATAGTCACCACTTCACCGGGTTCAACTGACAGGCTGACGCCGTTAAGTACGGTGTGAGTGTCAAACTGTTTGATGACATTGCGCAGTTCGACGCTTGCCTGGCGCAAATGGTTAAAATCCGCCGCGGAAACTGCACAACGATGAAACAGGGCTGAGAGCATATTACTTAGCTTCTATTTTAAAGGCGCGGGGTTGCGGGTTTTTGGTTTCAGGGCCAAACCAGACATCATAAATTTTTGCCGCCTGCCCGGTAGATTCCAGCCTCAAAAGTTCATCATTGACGGCTTTTAACAGCGCTGGCTCACCTTTTTTTACTCCCACGCCAATCTCTTCTTTGCTCAACAGGTCAGGCAGAATTTTGAAATCTGCTTTATCCGGCGCACCGCTTAATAGACCGGCCAGAATCGTACTGTCCTGGGTGATGGCCTGAACATTGCCATTGCGTAGCGCGGTTAACGCCAGTGGAATATCGTCGTAGGCCAGCACACGTGACTGCGGGAAGCGCTGATGTAGCGCCTGCTCACCGGTAGTGCCTTTCACCGCACCGATTCGCGCTTTGCTGTATGCATCGAGCTGGTCCGGGGATTTGGCCGGTACCAGGAACTGCTGCCCGGTAACAAAATAGGGGACGGAGAAGTCAATGACCTGCGCCCGCTCAGGCGTAATCGTGATATCCGCCACGATTAAATCGGCTTTTCCGGATTGTAATAACGGAATGCGGTTTGCCGGATTAGTCGCTACCAGCTCCAGTTTTACGCCGAGGGATTTTGCCAGCGCTTCAGCAAAATCAACGTCATAGCCGACAATCTTATGCGTTTTGGTATCGATGGAGCCAAATGGCGGATTCGCGTCGAATGTCGCAACTTTTACTACACCTGCGGCTTTGATATCGGCCAGTTGGTCAGCCTGAGCCTGCGAGGCGGCAATGCCGGTGGCCAGCAGCACGCCGAGTGCCAACAGTGTTTTTTTAGCGCGGTAAGTTTTCGTTGCCATCATGATGTAAATCCCTGTCGTTTTTGGTTTGTGCTTTTTACGCTCCCATAACTTACGTTCAGGACAAAATAAGAAAAAATTCTTATCTATTTACAAAATGTTATTAGTGAAAGCGGTGTTAACAATGGGTAAACGCAATGGGAAATGTAGATAAGAGGAGGGGCATAGTCTGGCGGTAAAAAAACCGGCATTGCGCCGGTTTGGAAATCAGATTTTACAGGCGTCGCCGCAGTCATTATCAGCAATAATGTCTTGCGCTTTCTTGTCTGCATCTTCCAGACGTTCAGCATTACGCTCTTGCGCTTCTTCCAGTCCATCAAAGACCAGATTATCGAGATCAATTTCCATCATTCACCTGCTCAGGTTCAGCGTTTAACATCACATTATTATATTGCAAAAATGTTGCTTAACAGCAGCGATTCTTGCTACTTAGCGTCGAACTCAATTCGGGGTGCCTGTTTACCCGCCAGTTGGCCAACAATTCGCCATTGCTAAAGAACCGTGAAGCGGAAATACCGAAAAATGCTTGTGCCCTCGACTGTTCTACCCCCACCTTTTAATTAACGTGATGCGCGATCATTTTTAACAAATTAGCGACAAAATCACTATACATATAACTTAATATCTTTTATACATTAATTGTTCAACCCTGCGACTATTCCACAAAAGAGAAAGCTATATGGAACAGATACCTGATAAGAAAAACGATAATTTTCAAAAAGATGGCAAAGAACAGTTCAATCGCTCGATCGGTCTTATTTCAAACTTTGCGTTGGGTTTTACCTACCTTTCGCCGCTTACCGCCGTCTATTCGCTGTTTGCACTGGCCGTAACGCTGGCGGGGCCGCCCGCAGTCTGGTGGATTTTAATCGTCGCATGTGGACAACTTTTGGTGGCGTTGGTTTTTGGTGAGGTCGCTTCCCAGTATCCGATAACCGGCGGGCTTTATCCGTGGGCCAGAAGGTTATGGGGCAAGAAATATGCGTGGATCGCTGCCTGGATTTACCTGTGGGCACTGGTGGTCACCATTACGTCAATCGCGGAATATACTTCAACATTTGTTGAGTCGCTCTTTCACTATGGTCAGACGCCAGCCACTATGTTGGCGACTTCCGTCCTGCTGCTGCTTTTGATGATGGCTGTTAATATGTCCGGGACTAAAAATCTGGCTCGGGTCGCAAAAATTGGCTTCTGGTGTGAAATCGTTAGCGTGATTGCGCTGGGAATTTATCTGCTGATATTCCACCGTTCGCAGCCATTCTCCGTAATTTTTGATTCGATGGGCGTGCTGGCGCATGACGGCAGCTATTCCACCGCATTTATGTCTGCCGCGCTGATGGGGCTGTTTATGTTCTTTGGCTTTGAGGCCTGCGGTAACGTTGCGGAAGAGGTACAGAATCCAAGTAAAAAGATCCCGGTTGCGATGATTTTAAGCATCGTATTTGGTGCGATTTCGGCGATTATTTCCGTCATGGGATACCTCCTGGCTTCACCAAATCTGGTCAGTATCGTGAATGGCAAAACGTCTGACCCGATTCCGGCCATCCTTAATGAATCTCTTGGTGAAACTGGCGCAACTATCTTTATCATCGTCGCGATTGTGGCGATGCTGTCGTGCATTTTGTCTCTGCAGGCTGCGTTAAGCCGTCTTATCTTTTCTTTCTCCCGCGACAGAATGCTGCCGGGAAGTGAGTGGATGTCAAAGATCTCTAAAAATGGCGTTCCGGATAATGCCATGGTTGTTAGCTGTCTGCTGCCAGTCATCATCTGCGTTTGGGTTTATTTCCAGCCAGACAACCTGTCGCGTATTACCGCGTTTGCCGTCATCGGTATTTATATCTCGTTCCAGATGGTTGTGCTTGCCGCACTGCGCCAGCGCCTGAAAGGCTGGAAACCGGCTGGGGAGTGGACCATTGGCGGTTGGGGCGTGATTGTGAACGTGCTGGCGCTAGCCTATGGATTGTGTGGGATCTGGTTGTTGGCGCAACCGGCAGACAGCAGCGATTTTATCGACCGTTGGACGGTACTGTTCGGCCTGGCGATTGTCGTTGGCTCCGGGCTTATCTATATGTTCCTGACCCGACCGTTTGGTCGCTCTGCGGCACCGGAAAACGACGCCATTGCCTACGCTAACAAGCTGAATATGGGGCAGGATAACTAAACACTAAGGGCCTTCGGGCCCTTAGTTTTGATAGTGATAAAGGATAAAGTAGTCGCTCTGATAAACAACGGTACTGTTTGCGGGAGAGAGTAATTCACCCACGCGAAAACGTGGCCAGCTGGAAAAGATAATTCTGTTTTCCAGATTGGTCAGAATGACATAGTCAGGATGAGCGCAGGAGAGCAGTTCGGCCTCTATCTGACTGACCAGCAGATCGACGGCGGCAACGCCAAGAAACTGATCGTTGTAGTAGATCGGCACTGCCGAGGTCAGGGTGTAGGAAATATTGCAGATATAGTCGACGTAGGGACCGTGGATATAGGCTTTTCCTGCCGGAGGTGAGTGCTTAAACCACTCGAAGGTTCTGAAATCCAGACGTTGCTGGGTGGCCTGATCTAAATCGAGGTGCGCCTGACTCAAACCATTATCTTTCTTATACCACCATTCCAGCAGCCAATACTCTTTTGTGGTGGCAGTGCTCTCAATATGGCTGGCGAACCCGGCCCCTGAACAGTAATGATTGTTACTGAGGGTGCGCTTGATGTGTTGCTGAACGGTAGATCTCACCGATGGATCGAGGACAACTTCTGCTGAGGCCTTTTGCACCCCGGAAATCGCCTCATGGATGCTCCTCGCCAGCGCAACGGTAGAATCTACGGTAGAGGCGGTAATATCATCAATCTTACGAATTAATGCGCTTAAGGATGTCGAAGAGCTCATTGTCTGTCCTGCCTTCACTGATTGTCAGTTCGAGTTATATTTCAGCTTTTTTTCAATAAGGTAATAGGTAAACGAGTCGATGATCCGTGTGGCAAGCTGCACGGATTCTGCCTCGTTGTGAGCAGCCAGCGCATCGGCCAGTGCCGAGTAAAGCGCAATAATTTCGGCATGAATGTTGTCTGCGCGATAAAGTATCGCCACCAGCGATGCCCATTCAGCCTGGACCTGCAGCTCCTGATTGGCCAGTCGCGCCGAATGTGAACTGGCAGCTATCGCCAGTAGACAGCGCATATCGGCCTGGGTCATCAGCTCTGGTGAGTTTGCCTTGCTGAGCACCTCAACAAACTCGCGAAATTTGGCGATATCCGCGCCGGTCATCCGTCTGGAAGCCAGCCTTGCGCTATGGCTGATAATGGCGCAATGCATTTCGCCCAGGTCAGAAAGATAATCCGTACTGATCGCTTTGAACGGATGCAGGGCGCTGTTTTTGCCATCAATATTTTCGCAAACGAAGCTCCCGCCATTTCGACCACGAACCGTATGGATAAGATTATTAGCCCGAAGCGTGTTTAGCGCTTCTCTGATAGTGATATGTGAGACACCCATCATCTTTGCCAAATCAGTTTCGTTGGGGAGCTGTTCTTTTGGCTCCAGCAACCCCGTGATAATGGCGTTTGACAGGCGCTGCACTATCTGGTCTGAACGACTGACCTGCCCGATAGGCGCAAATATGACCGCGTGAGTAATCATAATCTTTTCTGCACTCAATTCCCTGAAACAACGACCATTTTTAACACATGCCCGTCAGGCAAGGAAGGTAAGAATGGCCGAGTTATTTTACATGCCTATGCGCAACGTCACTGCACAAGCGGATGTGTGTCCCGATAACTTCATGATGAGCTGAGCATAAAGCCTCGGCTCACGATGAAAAGCCTTATCCCGAAAATGTAAAAATTAAGTTAAAAATGCGAGGCTTATCATAGTGTCAATGTTGCGCATTTGAAAATCTTTTACAATATATATATTACATAAGATTCTTTATGTATTAACGGGCAGGAGACAGACATGAAAACCCTGAAGCATTTTATTAATGGGCAATATGTAGCAGGTCGTAGCGAAGATACCTTCGAACTGGTGAGTCCGGTCGACGGCGAAACGTACGCATTATCACCCAACGCCAATGCGGAAGAGGTGGAGCAGGCCTACTCGGCGGCGGAGGCTGCGTTTAGCATCTGGCGGAAATCGACGCCGACACAGCGGCAAAAGGCGTTATTGCAGCTGGCAGATGAGATTGAACGAAACGTTGAGCGGCTGGTGAACGCGCAGAGTCAGGAGACCGGTCAGCTTCGCCATTTTATTGAGAAGGAAGAGATCGCGGCATCCTGCGATGCCATCCGCTTTTTTGCCGGTGCGGCACGCTGTCTTGAAGGGAAAGCGGCAGGGGAATATTCCGCCGGGTTTACCTCGACTATCCGCCGTGAACCGCTGGGTATCGTTGGCCAAGTCACGCCATGGAACTACCCGTTCATGATGGCGGTATGGAAGATTGCGCCAGCGCTGGCGGCAGGCAATACGGTCGTATTAAAACCCAGCGACACCACGCCGGTCAGCACGCTGCTGTTGGCTGAACTGGCCGCGCCGTTGTTCCCAAGAGGGGCGTTTAACGTCGTATTAGGTAAAGCCAGCACCGGTTCGCTGGTGGTTTCAAACCCGAAGGCCTCACTGGTTTCGATTACCGGTTCGGTCCGCGCGGGTCTACAGGTTGCGGCTTCGGCAGCGGCGAACCTGACCAAGGCGCATCTGGAATTGGGCGGGAAAGCGCCTGCGGTGGTGTTTGCTGATGCAGATATGGACAAGGCGATCGCGACGATCACCACGGCAGGCTTCTTCAATGCCGGCCAGGATTGCACGGCGGCTACGCGTATTCTGGTCGAACAATCCATCTACGCTGAATTCCTGGAAAAGCTGGTTCAGAAAACGAAGAGTATTAAATTTGGACCGCCAGCGGATCAGGCTGCGCTATATGGCGCATTGAACAGTAAAAACCAACTGGAGCAGGTGAAAGGCTTTATTGCGCGTTTACCGGCACATGCAAAAATTGAAACGGGTGGGCGTGCCGGGCCAGGTCCGGGCTTCTATTTTGAGCCGACGATCGTCTCCGGATTGCATCAACATGACGAAGCTATTCAGCATGAAGTATTTGGACCGGTAATGACTATTCAGCCGTTTTCGACTGATGAAGAGGGTCTACACAAAGCGAATGATGTGGAATATGGTCTGGCCGCCAGCGTCTGGACCAGTAACCATGGTCGCGCACAGCGCTTCAGCATTGACCTCGATTTTGGCACCGTGTGGATTAACAATCACATTCCTCTGTGCGCCGAAATGCCGCACGGCGGGTTCAAAAAATCGGGTTATGGCAAAGATCTCTCATCCTACTCGCTCGAAGAATATACCCGGGTGAAACATATCATGTGTGACATTTCTGAATAGAGAGGATTTCGATGAAAACATTAAACATAGCGGTGCTTTCATTCGTGATGTTCTCGGGCTATAGCCTGGCAGAAAGCACATCGCTGAATACCGTTAAAGAGTACATGGCGGCCTGGAATGCACACGATGCTTCGCGAGCCGCGCAATATCTTGCTGATGACGCAGTCTATTATGATGCCGCCGCTGGCGAACCGATAAATGGCAGAGAAAAAGCTGAAAAAGAGGTTATCGGTGCCTTTATTAAGGCGGTGCCAGATCTGAGCTGGAAAATGGTCGGCAAACCCGTTTACGACGAAGATACCGTGGCGTTTCGTTGGGAGTTTTCTGGCAAAAATAGTGGTGAATGGGCAGGGAGTCCGCCGACAAATAATCCGATAAAATTTGAAGGTGTCAGCTATATTCATGTTAAAGCAGGTAAAATCACCTGGCAGGGTGATTATTATGACTCTAAAAAACTGGATGAAGAGTTAAAGCCAGGGAAATAGTCGGCTATACCCCTTTATTACTATGAAGGGGGACATCTCTTATTTGTGTCGTATTTAGGGCAGTGTGTAGCAATAAGGAAAAAAGTTAATGGCAATTACCAGACGTGATTTTCTCAACGGCGTCGCGGTGACTATTGCGGCGGGGCTTACCCCGCTGGAATGGGTCAGGGCGGCAGGAAAGGGAAACGCATTTATAGATGGAAATTATTATCCGCCAGGGCTGACGGGGCTGCGGGGTAATCATCCAGGAACGTTTGAAATGGCGCATGCAGTAGGCCGCGAGCATAAACATTTTGATTTAAACGCTCTGCCCGTTGAGGAAGAGTACGATCTGGTGATTGTGGGCGGCGGTATTAGCGGGCTGGCTGCCGGTTGTTTCTGGCGCCAGCTTGCCGGTCAAAATAGCCGGATCCTGATCCTCGATAACCATGACGATTTTGGCGGGCACGCCAAACGTAACGAATTTACGAGCTCAGGTAAGAAATTACTCGGCTATGGCGGTAGCGAAGCATTCCAGTCGCCCGCGCACAATTTCAGCCCTGAGGTGCAAAAACTGATGGAAACCGTGGGCGTCAGCGTCACGCGGTTAAAAGAGAGTTTTGACGTAAACTTCTACCCCGACTGGCAGCTCAGTCGCGGTGTGTTCTTCGACAAAAAGAATTTTGGCGAAACAAAAATCGTCAGCGGCGATCCGGGGCGCGCGGTATCTGATGATATCCCGCCGAACAGGCTCAATGGCCGTAAAATTGAAGACTTTATCAATGATTTTCCGCTAAGTGAGCACGACCGAAAGGCGTTGATCGACCTGCACGTCCATCCTGGCGACTATCTTCCGGGCATGACGGTCGATGAGAAAATGGAATGGCTGGATACCCACAGCTACAGTGAATTTTTGGCCACAAAAGTTGGTTTGAGCAAAATGGCGCTGCTCTATTTTCAGCAGAGTTCTAACGACTTCTTTGCCATCGGCATTGAAGGCATTTCCTGTAGCGATGCCAGGGCGTGCGCATTACCCGGCATGGAGGCGCTGGGAATACCACCGTTGGACGGCGAGTCGCTGGCCGACCTCGAAGAGCCGTATGTTTACCATTTCCCTGACGGTAACGCCGGGCTGGCCCGACTGTTAGTCAGGTATATGCTGCCGGATGCGCTACCGGGTAACACGATGGAAGACTCTGTCCTTGCCAGACTGCATTACGAAAAGCTGGATCTGCCGGAAAACACCACGCGCCTGCGTCTGAACAGCACGGTGATTAATGCGGCCAACACAAAGGATGGCGTGGTGGTGACCTATCTGCGTGACGGCAAAATGCATCGCGTGCGCGGTAAAAACACCATCATGGCGGGCTATAACATGATGATCCCGTATCTGGTGCCTGAGATGCCGGAACAGCAGCAGGCGGATCTCAAACTGAACGTGAAGGCACTGCTGGTGTACACCAACGTGGTGGTCAAAAACTGGCAGGCGTTCAAACAGTTTGGCGTGCATGAATTTTACTCTCCGGCCGCACCTTACAGCCGGATTAAGCTCGACTATCCGGTCAGCATCGGCGGGTATCAACACCCGGCCTCACCGGACGATCCGATGGTCATTCACATGGTCTATGTGCCTACTTATCCGGGCAGTAATTTGTCGGCCAGAGAACAGTTCCGTCTGGGGCGAGCGTATTTACTGGGGACCACATTTGCGACGCATGAGGAGATGATTCGCTCCCAGTTGCAGGAAATGTTTGGCTCAACGGGCTTTGATAATCAACGCGATATCTCCGCCATTACGGTTAACCGCTGGGCGCATGGCTATGCGTATTACGCCAACGCGTTGTTCGATGATATGGATAAAATGCCAGAAATTATCGAGCGGGCGCGTCAGCCAGTTGGTCGCATTGCCATCGCTAATTCCGATTCTGACTGGGGCGCTTATGCCTATACGGCCATCGACCAGGCATGGCGTGCGGTTAATGAACTCAAGGATATGGGGTGATCTATGCGTAATGTAACCGTTCTTGCCGCCTGTTTGTTTACCGCCTCTGTGAGTGCAGCGGAATCTAATGGCGAATATATCGCCCGTATCTCTGACTGTGTGGCCTGTCATACCACCGAAGGGGGCGCGGCGATGGCGGGTGGCAAAAAGTTTCCTACTCCGGTAGGGGATATTTATTCGACCAACATTACCCCAGACAAGACCCAGGGTATTGGTAATTACTCATACGAGGATTTTGACAAGGCCGTACGTCAGGGAATTGCTAAAGATGGTCATCCGTTATATCCGGCCATGCCTTATCCCTCTTACGCAAAACTTTCTGATGACGATGTACAGGCGTTGTATCGCTATTTTATGCATGATGTCACCCCCTCTGCGCAGCCCAATAAAGAGAATGCCATTCCGTGGCTACTCTCCGCCCGCTGGCCGCTGCATATCTGGAACTGGCTGTTTACCGACGCGCCAGTGACGGCTGTAGAACGTGCAAAAACGGATGACAACGCTGCGTTGGTAAAACGGGGCGCTTATCTGGTGGAAGGTCCCGGACATTGCGGTTCTTGCCATACCCCGAGAGGCATGGCGATGAACGAAAAAGCGTATACTAATGCTGATGCCGAGTACCTGAGCGGCGCGATGATCGACGGCTGGTATGCGCCTTCGCTACGCGGCACGGGAATGTCTGAGCAGGAATTAAAATCGCTGTTGCTGACCGGTAAAAGCAAGCATGCCGCGGTTTCAGGTTCGATGGCTGAAGTCGTTACGCAGAGTACACAGTACCTGACCGATGACGATGCCACGGCGATCGCGCAATATCTGCTGAGCCTGAAAAGCGAGAAGCCTGAAACGGTGCGCGCAGCGGCAACTACGGTGTCCTGGTCGAATTCACCCGAGGCGGGCAAAGTGACCTATAACCGCTACTGCTCCACCTGTCACGGTCTGGAGGGGAAAGGTACGGATGATAACGCACCTTCTTTGATCAACAATCCGCTGGTGATGGTTGATGACCCGACGCCGTTATTCAGAGTGATTGCCCACGGCGCAGAAACACCGACAACGCGTGGTAGCGTCTCCTTTAAGATGCCGGCTTACGGTGGCATGTTAAGCGACAACGAAATGCGCGATGTGATTAATTACGTGCGTAAAAGTTGGGGAGAAGGGAATGGCGAAGTAAGCCAGGAGGACCTGGCAGGGATTAAAAAAGCGTCACATTAAACAGCATGTCGGCCGGACAAGGTGCTTGCAGCGCCATCCGGCAGTGCTTAAACGGCGTTTACTCTGATAATACCCACCAGTCGGGTAAACGCCGCCGCCATTTCATGCTCTTCAATACTGGCAAATCCCAGCAGCAGGCCGCTGCGTTTCTCTTCATTCACGTAGTAGCGAGACAGCGGGCGCACCAGCAGCCCTTGCGCATTTGCCTGTTGGGCAATGACAACGTCATCGCTCCCGACGGGCAACTGTAGAATCATGTGCAGCCCGGCGTTGCTGCTGAAGGAGCCAAGATACTGCTCGCCCAACTGGCGGCTGATAAGCTCCACCAACGTCTGGCGGCGACGACTGTATAACTGGCGCATTTTACGAATGTGCGCCGCGTAGTAACCCTCGCGGATAAACTCCGCCAGCGCTGCCTGAATCAGCAAATGTCCACCACGATAGAGGTCGTTATGAACCTTCTTCAGCGGCGCGGCGAGCGGTTTGGGCAGTACCACATAACCGAGCCGCAGTGCGGGATAGAGTGTTTTACTGAATGTCCCGATATAGATGACCGGCGTCTCTTCTTCCAGTCCCTGCAATGATGGAATTGGCTGGCCGGAAAAGCGAAACTCGCTGTCGTAGTCATCTTCCACTATCCAGCTTCGCGTTTCACGTGCGCGAAAGAGAAGTGCCCGACGGCGGTTGAGGCTCATTACCGAACCGAGCGGATATTGATGTGACGGTGTCACAAAAATCAGCTTTGGCACAGATTCGCCAGCCTCCGGCGGCACCATACCTTGTTCATCAACCGGGATCGCCGAAAAGTTAACCGCATTGATGCGCAGAATATTTTTGATTCCCCAGTAGCCCGGCTCCTCAATCCAGGCGTTATCCCCCGGGTTGCATAGCGTCCGGGTCACCAGATCCAGCGCCTGGTGAATACCTTCAGTAATCAGAATTTGCGCCGGTGAACACCGCACCCCGCGTGCGGTGCGCAGATAGTCTGCCAGTGCTTCTTTCAGCTCAGTCACGCCGCCTGCGGCATCGTAAGTGAGAAACTCCGGGCGCAACCGTCTCGCCAGCCGATCCTGAATTTTTTTGAGTACCCGGTGAGGGAAATGCTCCACATCAGGTACGCCTGGAATAAATGCGCCCCATTGACGAGGGCTGGCGCTGGCATGGCCCAGCAGCTCAAGGCAGCGGGCAGATAAGCGGGTGTGATCCTCCAGTGTGGCGGCAACGGGCTCTTTGTGGGGACGCAGGTCGAGATTGTCCAGCACGCTGTCGGTGACAAACGTGCCGCTGCTGGTGCGCGCGGAAATATAACCTTCGGCCTGCAATTGCTCGTAAACCCGCAGGACGGTATTGCGCGATAGCGTCAGTTCGCCTGCCAGGTCACGCGACGGAGGCATTCGGGTAGCCGGTTTCAGGCTACCTTCGAGGATGCAACTGCAGATGGCGGCATACAGGCGACGATGCAGCTTTTCATCGGTCTGCTGGCTAAATGCCTGCTTGATCACATCTCCGGCAAGTGAACGCATTTGGATCCTTAAAATAAAACGATTTGGCTCTCGATTAAAGTACCAGATGGCGTCTAAATTTAAAGGGTAATTCAACCTAAATGTATTAATGGACAAGGTGTAGAGAATGAACAATAAAAACCTGCAACAACGTCGTCTGGATGCCACCCCGCGTGGCGTGGGTGTAATGTGTGATTTTTATGCCCAGTCAGCAGAAAACAGCACAATTACCGATATCGAAGGCAATCAGTACATTGATTTTGCCGCCGGGATTGCCGTGCTGAACACCGGACACCGTCATCCTCGCCTGGTGCAGGCAGTCGAAGCGCAACTGCAGGCTTTTACCCATACGGCTTATCAGATTGTCCCGTACGAAAGCTATGTGTCTTTGGCGGAGAAAATCAACGCCGTTGCGCCAATCGACGGCAAGCGCAAAACCACATTCTTCACCACCGGGGCTGAAGCGGTCGAAAATGCGGTGAAAATTGCGCGCGCACATACCGGCCGTCCTGGCGTTATTGCTTTTGGCGGCGGTTTTCATGGGCGTACCTACATGACGATGGCGTTAACCGGCAAGGTGGCGCCGTATAAAAAAGGGTTCGGCCCGTTCCCTGGCTCCGTCTACCACGCGCCGTATCCTTGCGAGTTGCAGGGGATTTCTACGGCGGACTCCATCAAAGCGATTGAGCGCCTGTTTAAAGCCGATATCGATCCCACTCAGGTCGCGGCGATTATTTTCGAGCCCGTCCAGGGTGAAGGGGGCTTCGTGGTGGCGCCGCCGGAGTTTGTGGCTGCCATCCGCCGTATTTGCGACGAGCATGGCATCGTGATGATCGCCGATGAGGTGCAAAGCGGGTTTGCCCGTACGGGCCAGTTATTTGCGATGGACCACTATGCTGACAAAGCTGACCTGATGACTATGGCAAAAAGCCTTGCAGGCGGCATGCCGCTGTCTGGCGTCGTGGGCAAAGCTGAAATTATGGATGCGCCTGCGCCGGGTGGTCTGGGCGGAACCTACGCCGGAAACCCGCTATCAATTGCGGCAGCTCATGCGGTGCTGGATATCATTCGTGATGAACAGCTGTGCCAGCGTGCGGCAGCTCTTGGCGAACAACTGCGCGCCATTCTGACTGACGCGCAAACCGGGTGTCCTGAACTGGCCGAAGTGCGCGGCTTAGGCTCTATGATCGCCGCTGAATTCTGTGATGCAGCGACGGGAGAACCCAACGCAGCCGCCGCACAACGCGTGCAGAAGAAAGCCCTTGAGCAAGGATTACTGCTGCTGACCTGCGGTCAGTATGGCAACGTTATTCGTTTCCTTTATCCGCTGACGATCCCGCAGGATCAGTTCGCCAAAGCGCTCGATATCATTAAAGCGGCAACCAAATAATCCGTTAGTCCTGGTGTTACCCACAGCCGACGGTGGTCATCACCGTCGGCTTTTTTGTCGGCATAAATTGATCTTCCTCGTGTGTCGTGCGGTATTTATCGCGAATGGGTTGCCTGTTATATCGTTATATAATTTAATACACATCGTTTTTACTCCGCTATCCAGATGGTATCCCATGTTAACTTTCCGCTCTTTTGTGCTGGTATGCGCCAGCATGTTGTTTGCGTTTTCTGCCCAGGCCGACCGTACGATCACCGACCAGCTTGGTCGTCAGGTCACGATTCCGGACCACGTCGACAAAGTGGTCGTGCTGCAACACCAGACGCTGAATATTCTGGTCCAGCTTAATGCTCAGCAGGACATTATTGGCGTGATGTCGAGCTGGAAAAAACAGCTCGGGCCTGAGTTTGCGCGCTTTATGCCGACAATTGCCACATTGCCGACGCCGGGCGATCTCACCAGCGTGAATATTGAAAGCCTACTGGCGATTCATCCACAGGTGGTTTTTGTCGCCAACTATGCGCCAGCGGAGATGATCCAGCAGATTCAGAACGCCGGTATTCCGGTCGTGGCAATCTCATTGCGCAAGGATGCAGCCGGGCAACAGAATAAAATGAACCCGACCATGGCAGATGAAGAGCAGGTCTACAACGAAGGGTTAAAGCAGGGGATTCGCCTGATTGCGGACATCGTGGGGCGCAAACCGCAAGCTGAGACGTTAATCGACTACGTTTTTGCGGCGCGGGCAAAATTCAATGCGCCGGTCGCAAAAATCCCGGATGCGCAAAAAGTCCGTATTTATATGGCTAACCCCGACCTGATGACTTACGGCTCCGGGAAGTACACGGGACTCATGATGCAGCACGCGGGTGGGCTAAACGTGGCGGCTGCCAGTGTAAAAGGCGCCCGTCAGGTTGCGCTGGAACAGGTATTGGCGTGGAACCCGCAGGTAATTTTTGTTCAGGATCGCTACCCGCAGGTGGTAACGGAGATCCAAAACGATCCTAACTGGCAGGGGATCGATGCGGTAAAAAATCATCGCGTCTGGTTGATGCCTGAGTACGCCAAAGCCTGGGGCTATCCGATGCCTGAAGCGTTAGCGATTGGTGAGCTGTGGATGGCCAAAAAACTGTACCCGGACGCCTACAAAGACGTGGATGTTGATGCGCAGGCGCAAGACTACTATCAGCGTTTTTATGGTGTGAACTGGCAGCCTGATGCAGTTAAGTAAGCGCATTTTACTCCAGCAACCACTCTTAATCGCGACGGTCCTGTTGCTGGGCCTTGGCTCGTTGTGCCTCGGACAATATCCGCTGTCGTTAAGCGAAGTCTTTTATCACCTGATGCACTATAGCGACGCTGAAGGGATTGCCGGTCAGGTTATCTGGACTGTCAGGCTACCGCGAATTCTGATGGCGCTGCTGGCGGGTGGTGCGTTGGGGTTATGTGGCGCGACGCTGCAAGGAGTATTTCATAATCCGCTGGTCGACCCGCATATTATTGGCGTGACGTCTGGGGCCGCTTTTGGCGGAACGCTGGCTATTCTGCTCGGCCTGTCGCCGTGGTTGATGATGGGTTCAACGTTTTTCTTCGGTCTGACGGCGCTGGTCCTGGTGTATGCCATTGCTGCGCTGCAGGGGCTGGAGAATACGCTGGTGCTGATCCTGTCGGGTATCATTTTGAGTGGTTTTTTTGCCGCGCTGGTGAGCCTGATTCAGTATCAGGCTGATACCGAAGAAACGTTACCCAATATCGTGTTCTGGCTGCTCGGCAGCTTTGCGACGGCTAACTGGCATAAAGTTCTGCTGTTGGCGATTCCAGTCGGTATCGCTGCGACAGTTTTGTACCAGCTACGCTGGCGGATAAACCTGTTATCACTCAATGATAAAGATGCCCGTTCGCTAGGCGTCGCGGTAGTTCCTCTGCGACGCAGCGTTTTGCTGTGCTGCGCTTTTTTAGTCGCCGCTCAGGTAGCGGTCAGCGGCAGTATCGCCTGGGTTGGGTTGGTTATTCCGCATCTGGCGCGTTTGCTGGTGGGGGTTGATCATCGTCGTCTACTGCCGTGCGCCTTCTGGATGGGAGGCGGTTTTATGATTGTGGTGGATGATATTGCGCGTACCCTGATGCACGCGGAGATACCGCTTGGGATCATCACCGCAATATTCGGCGCGCCGCTGTTTGCTTTTTTACTCATCCGCTCCAGCCGCCGGGGGACATCATGAAACCTGCCGCATTGCGTGTAAATACGCTTACTTATGGGTATCGCGTGCCGCTATTTGAGCCGCTTACATTCAGTTGTCAGAAAGGTGAGATCTGGGCTGTGCTGGGACGTAACGGCCTGGGGAAAAGTACGCTGCTCGATACGCTAACCGGCACGCTGCCAGCTTTGGACGGCAGCATTGAAAATGACGGCGGGATAGGAATTGTGGCGCAGCATTGCCACCTGCCATTTCCTTATACGGTGAGCGACGTGGTGCTGATGGGGCGGGCACAGCACGTGAAGCTTTTTGCGCAACCCAGCCAGCAGGATCAACTAAGAGCGACCCAGGCGCTGGAGCAGTTAAATATTGCCCAGCTTGCTTCCCACTCGTTTAGCTCACTTTCCGGGGGGCAACAGCAACTGGTGATGATAGCCCGGGCGCTGGTGACGGAGTGTCAAACGCTGCTGCTTGATGAACCGTGCTCCGCGCTGGATCTCGCCAATCAGCAGGTGGTGCTTCAGCTCATCAGCGATCTGGCCCATCTACAGGGATGCAGCATTCTTTTTTCGACCCACGATCCGCTGCATGCGTTACAAATAGCCACCCATACTTTGCTGCTGCTCCCCGAAGGAAAATGGCGGGCAGGGCCAACGGACAGCATTGTGACGGAAGAGAATCTGTTCCAGGCCTATGGCTTACCGCTGCGAAAACTCAGTCTGGAGAACCACCCGACGCCGTTTATCGCACCGCTGTTTTCTGTTCGTCGTTAAGAGGTAAAAACCCGGCGGCGGTAAGAAACGCCTGACCGCCGTTGGAGAGCATGAATTTAACCAGCGCCATCACCTCGTTGGATGCCTCGAGCACCGCCAGTTGGTATTCGCAGCGAATATTGTGCTCATCAGGGATAGCTACATAATGCACGTCGGGTTGGGCGCGCAGCGTTTTCGCGTAATGCGCGTAGCCGATAAACAGATCGGCCAGTCCCTGGCGAAGGATCCAAGCGCTCGCCAGTTCACCAGACGGGATTTTCACCGTATCACGCCCACCAACCAGCGGGATGGCGCGCGCCCTAAGCTGTTGTCCGAGTCCTGGCTCCAGTACATCCATATTGTCGAAAAATACCCAGGTATAGTCTCCGGAAGGGTCGCAGCCGGGCGTGGATGTACCTATTCGTAGCGTTGGGTCGCGGAGCAAATCCAGCCAGGCGCCGTTTCGGTTGCTGACCAGACTCAGTTGATTCCAGCTAAAGGTTTGCGTGAGGACAGCTTTTTGCAAAGCCAGCAGGCGTTGCGGGTGCTCCCGATTGGCTGAGGCAAAGAGCGCACACGGTTCACCGGCTTCAATACGCTCGCGTAATAAACCGGCCGGACCATATTCCACTTTCACGTCTATTCCACTATGGCGCGAGAACTGGCTTATCAAAGGGGCAAATGCCAGGCGTAAACTGCCCGCGGCAAACAGAATAATGGAAGAGGGCATGGTATCCGATCTCTGGCGAAAAAGGTTTGCGAAGAGGATAAATGATACGCGCTGAGCATAGCGTTTAGAAGGCTTTGGCGCATCGCTTTGTGCCAGCATCATACGGAGTAATGATTAAGCTTAAGGTTACGAACAGGGGGATAAAAATAAATTATGAGGAGCAACGAAGGGAAATAGCACCAAATCATAGAAATAATTTGGTGCGTCCGAGTGGACTCGAACCACCGACCCCCACCATGTCAAGGTGGTGCTCTAACCAACTGAGCTACGGACGCAAGATGGTGCGTTCAATTGGACTCGAACCAACGACCCCCACCATGTCAAGGTGGTGCTCTAACCAACTGAGCTATGAACGCAACGTTGTAGGTGACAACGGGGACGAATATTAGCGGCACAGACCGAATGAGGCAAGAGGGAAATAGCATTTTTCTTCCTGAACTCACGTGATTGCAGAGTAATTAAGCAAGTTGATTATATTTTGTTGATTTTGCAGCGTGTTTTTTATTCAGACAGTGCGCTGGGGCATAATGGGGACGGTTTGAATGACAGGTGCGCTCAGACTTTAAGCGCAGCAAGGATCGCGGTTTCTATTTTCTCAGGGGTAGTGAACGGCGCAAAACGCTTGAGCGGTTTGCCGTCACGTCCGATCAGGAACTTAGTGAAATTCCACTTGATACGCCCACCCAGCACGCCGGGTAATTCGTTTTTCAGGTAACGAAACACCGGATGCGTAGCCGCGCCGTTGACTTCCACTTTCTCAAATATCGGGAAGCTCACACCGTAGTTGATGTGACAGGTTTGCGAGATTTCGTCGGCCCCGCCGGGCTCCTGATTACCGAACTGGTTGCAGGGGAAACCAAGCACCACCAGACCCTGCGCGGCGTACTTCTTGTAAAGCGCTTCGAGGCCTGCATATTGCGGCGAGAAGCCACAATGGCTGGCAGTATTGACCACCAGAACCAGTTTGCCAGCGTAGTCGGCCATAGAGACGGGCTCACCATGCAGACGGGTGGCTGTAAGTTGATAAAAGGTGATCATGCCGGAATCCTCAAATAAGATCGCATTACTCATTTTATTATGGTCGCAACTGTCTGATTAATAAACTGACCGTTAAAGTGCTGGCGATTTATTATTTTGTCGGGTTATCGCTAATTTTTTTAAACGCGTCACCCCAGCAGCATCGTTAGGTGACGACTAAAAATGGGGGACGTGACGTTGTGGGCGATTGTCACTGCGACAAACACGTAACAGATATAAAAAAATCCACGCCTGGCGTGGATTTAGAGAGAGTGTGAGAGCAGGGGATTAACGTTCGTGCCTTGCCATTAGCAGTGCCAGCTCGACGAGGCGATTAGAGAATCCCCATTCGTTGTCGTACCACGCCAGAATTTTGACCATATTGCCGCCAATCACCAGCGTTGACAGGCCGTCGATGATGGATGAGCGCGGATCACCCTGATAGTCGCTTGAGACAAGCGGTTCATCGCTGTAGCCGAGGATCCCTTTCAGTGGCCCTGTCGCGGCGGCGTCACGAAACGCATTATTGACCTCCTCTGCTGTAACATCCCGCTCAAGCGTTACGGTCAGGTCGACAATGGACACCACAGGAACCGGTACGCGCAGCGAATACCCGGTTAAGCGACCATCCAGCTCCGGGATGACTTTGCCAAGTGCCTTCGCGGCACCGCTGGAGTAGGGCACAATCGACAATGCAGCGGCGCGGGCATCACGAAGATCTTTTTCCGGCTGGTCGTGCAGCGCCTGGCTGTTGGTATAGGCGTGGGTGGTGTTCATCAAACCATGCTTAATGCCGAAATGTTGGTGCAAAACCTGTGCGGCAGGTGCCAGACCGTTAGTGGTGCAGCTACCGTTGCTGACGACAAAGTGTTTATCCGCGGAGTAGAGGTGATCGTTAACGCCCATCACGATGGTTAAATCATCGTTCTTACCAGGGGCGGAGATAATCACTCGTTTTGCGCCACCGCTGTGGATATGCACCGCCGCCTTGTCACGTTCAGTGAAGAAGCCGGTTGCTTCAATGACAATATCGACTTCACGCTGACGCCATGGGATGTTGGCTGGGTCGCGTTCACTGAATACGGTGATGGATTTACCGTTAACCACCAACTGCCCCTCACCGGCGGTGACGTCGGCGTCGAGTTTACCGAGCAGCGAGTCGTATTTCAGCAGATGCGCCAGCGTTTTACTGTCTGTCAGATCGTTGATTGCCACGATCTGGATTTCCGGGTTACCCAGTGCAGCACGCAGTACGTTACGTCCGATACGGCCAAAACCGTTAATACCGACCTTTACCATGATGAACTCCTTATCTGTTGTCTCTGGAGTAAATTTAGGCCGGTCACGTGTTGGCGTAAATGACAAAAAAGGATCACTTTACGCCATTTTACGACAGTGAAAGCGTTGGCGATATTCACCAGGCGTCAGGTGAAGCTGTTTTTCAAACAGCCGTCGCAGGTTAATGCTGCTACCAAATCCTGTTTGTTCGGCGATACGCTCCAGCGTCTCATTGGTCTGCTCCAGACGCTGTCGTGCTGCGGCCAGACGGGCTTCAGCCACATAGCGTGCCGGTGATGCGCCCGTTTCTCGGGTAAACACGCGGGTGAAATTACGCGGACTCATGGCGACTTTTTCCGCCAGTTTATCCACACTGAGATCGGCGGTGAGGTTCTCAAGCAGCCAGGTGAGCAGATCGTTAATCGGGCCCAGGGTGCTGGTCTGCTGAAGGTTGTAGCGGCTAAACTGGAGTTGTCCCCCGGGACGGCGCAGGTACATGACGAAATCCTGAGCGACGTCGCGCGCCAGACTGAAGCCGTAATCCTCTTCAACTAACGCTAACGTCAGGTCAAAGCCGGAACTGACGCCACCTGATGTCCAGATGTGTTCGTCCTGGATATAGAGCGGACCGCTTTCGACGCGCACCTTTGGGAATTCTGCCTGCATAGTTTCCAGTAGCTTCCAGTGGGTGGTGGCTCGTCTGCCGTCCAGCAGCCCGGTTTCTGCCAGCAGCATCGCGCCGCCGCAAATGGATGCAATGCGGCGGGCGTGGGGAGCGGCAAGGCGTAGCCAGTCAACCACTGCAATCCCTTCCTGCGGGTTTTGACCTCTGCCAGTGATGATGATGGTATCGAGAGGTTCGCGAGGATCTATCTCATGTAGGCGATGATCTGCCAGTAGATTTAGGCCGGACTGACCATGGATCACCTGATGCGGTTGCGTTGTCGCTAACTGAACCTGGTAACACGTCTCCGTAGCGCCTTTGGGATGCAGGCGGTTGGCCTGCATCAGAATGTCGGCAATACCGGCGGACTCAAACAGCATACCGCCATCGGGAACAATAATGAGTATCTTCTTCATGTCCTGAAAAGTAATCTTTTTACACAATAAGTCAATATTACATACTCAACTGGAAAAAGCCTTACCCGTGGCGTAGCGACATTACCGCCACAGGCCGATGGTTTGATGTTGACTCAACGGCGTTGCCTGAGCATCTCCCTTGATTAAGAATAGCGTTGCATTGACCCATTAAACTCACCACGAGGGGCTGACGCTCTGCTACACCAAAAATGGTATTGTTCTACAAGTCACTCTCCTGACGAGGTCTTATGAAAATCAGAAGGTTTAGTAATGGAGATGAAATTTCGTTATTCAGCGTCTTTTTATCTTCTGTACATACCCTCGCATCACATTACTACACACAGGAACAAATAGATGCGTGGGCCCCAACGGATATCGACCCGGAACAATGGGCCAATCATATGAAGGAATTACGCCCCTTTGTTGTTGAAGTGGATGGTGAAATAGCTGGATATGCAGATCTTCAGCCAAATGGGTACATTGACCATTTCTTTGTCTCGGGAACCTACCCGAGACAGGGAGTAGGGACACTACTGATGAATCGCATTCATGAAGAAGCCAGACAACGTGGAATTGGCGAACTGACTTCAAATGTCAGTAAGGCTGCGGAGGCGTTCTTTCTACGACACGGCTTTCATGTTGTGGAACGTGGGTTTCCTGCCTGTCGCGGAGTGACATTACAAAATGCACTGATGCGAAAATATTTGGTGAAAAAATAGAAGATAACTGGGCTAAAGGTCCGCGATCAGCGAGGGCGGACACTCGGCTCTCTGCCGTATGCCATGACAGAGAGCACGCCAGAAATGAATGGATAGTTCTAGTTTGCTTTGCTGTTTTGACGGGATGTGACAATCGTCATTGCTGCCGCCGCCAGAAGTAAGAAACCACTCAAGCCAAAAGTACTGCGCCATCCCAGAGTGTCGAATACCAACCCACCTGCCGTTGAACCCAGGGCAATCGATAGCTGGATCACCGCAACCATTAAGCCACCACCCGCCTCTGCATCTTCGGGTAGTGCCCGCGCTATCCATGTCCACCATCCCGTTGGCGCAGCCGTTGCTAGTAGTCCCCACAGGCTGAGCAATACGGCAACAGCCCAGATGCTGTGTCCAACCAGCAGTAACGCCCCGGCAGTCACTGCCATAAGCAGGGGGATCATGATTAAAGTCTGATAAAAACTTGTGTTCAGGAATATTGATACGGCCAGTGTGCCGACAAAACCCGCCACGCCTATTGCGAGCAAAATCAGAGAGAGACCAGAAGGGCCTACGCGGGTTACGGTTTCGAGAAAGGGGCGCACGTAGGTAAATAAGGCAAACTGCCCCATGAAGAAGAGCCCGCAGGCCAGGAGTCCCGCAGGGACAATGGTGATGCGGAACAGACGATGCATAGATCTCTGGGATTTTTGTTTTTTATCGTTTTCCATCGATGGCAGGCTGACCCACTGCCAGATGAACGCGGCTATAGCCAGGGGAACGAGGCATAAAAAAGCCCCTCGCCAGCCCACGGTCGTCCCCAGATAGCTGCCAAGCGGTGCCGCTACAACGGTAGCCAGCGCGTTCCCACCGTTAAAAATCGCCAGCGCGCGGGGAACCTGATGCTGCGGAACGAGCCGAATGGCGGTTGCAGCAGATATGGACCAGAATCCACCAATGACCACCCCAAGCAGGGCCCTCCCCAGCATATAAACCGGATAGCTGGGTGCCAGGGCGACGACTATCCCCGATATGGCCATTAAAACCGTCAGCCCCTGCAGGAGATGTTTTCGGTTCAGATCTCCGGCAATATGGGAGATAGTCAGGCTGGTAATGACCGCCAGCGCGCCAGAGATTGCAATTCCCTGGCCAGCCAGCCCTTCGGTAATGTGTAAATCACTGGCAATAAGCGTAAGCAGGCTGACCGGCATAAACTCGGAAGCGATCACCACAAACACGCACAGCGTCATGGCAAACACGCCCCCCCAATGCGCATGCTTTTTTTCGTAATGCGGTTTTAGTCTTACTGTGGACATTATCAGATCTCTTAATATCGAATCGGCCAGGTTCAGGCGCAGTCCGGACAGACGTCATTCAGGAAATCACGTCAAAACATGGATGAAAATGATGTGCAGGCGATTTACAGCCGCCTGCAAATATCAGGCGGCTTGGGGCGGTTATCTTAGGTTGGTATTGAAAAACTGCTCAAATTTAGCAAACGGAATCTTACCCGCAACGTTGTCGTACAGATCAACATGATTTGCCCCCGGCACAATCACCAGCTCTTTCTCATTGCTGCCGATCGTCCTAAAGGCATCTTCAGCAAAATAGCGTGAATGGGCTTTTTCGCCGGTCACGATAAGCGTGGGGATAGTGACTTCATTGGCGTAGCTCAGCAGCGGCATATTCATAAATGACAGCGGCATCGTCGCATTCCAGGCCCCGGTTGAGTTGACCGAACGCGCATGGAAACCACGCGGCATGCGATAATAATCAAAGAATTCTTTCAGAACCGGATTGGGATTTGTGGGTAACGTTTCTGGCAGAATACGTTTCGACGTACTGACGTTCCCCTTTTCATCAACATAAATGTCATGCCCGCCGGGCGCGAAAGCTCCGTTCTTCGCATCTTCCCAGCGCTGTGCGTTCAGATACTGTAATACGGCGCGACGATCCGCAGTGGTATAACGGTCTTTACCATCACCTACGCCATGCCCCATCGCACGGCTCATGTCATACATCACGCTGGTCGCCACCGCTTTCACGCGTGTATCCATCGCGGCGTCGTTTAAGGCCATCCCGCCCCATCCGCAGATACCCAGTAATCCGATACGATTTCGATCAACCTCATTTTGCAGGCCAAGGAAATCAACAGCCGCGCTGAAATCCTCGGTGTTGATATCCGGAGAGGCAACGTTACGCGGATAGCCACCGCTTTCCCCCGTATATGAAGGGTCAAAAGCCAGGGTAACAAATCCCTGCTCAGCCAACGTCTGCGCATACAGACCGCTGGACTGCTCTTTCACCGCGCCGAAAGGCCCGCTGATGGCAATGGCCGCCAGTTTGCGCTCGCCGCGATCCTTTGGAATGTAGAGATCACCGACCAGGGTGATCCCGAAGCGGTTCTGAAAGGTCACTTTACGGTGATTAACTTTCGTACTTTTAGCGAAGGTTTTATCCCATGTCTCGACCAGTGAAACTGGCGCGTTCGGATTGGTTGTATTGGCATAACTCATCGTTGTAACTCCACTTAATGATGCGCAGAGCAGCATGGCTGGTATCGCGGCTGTCAGTTTTTTGGTGAAGGCAGTCATCAAAATCCCCTCATAAAACGTGATAGATACAGGTTTCATACGGACAACACTGCTGTGCTTTGTTGCAATGCGAGCATTATAGTGAGCAGTAATAGTGCTTATTAGAGGGGTAAAATTGCTAGAATTAATACCATATTGTTCTAAATGGTGATGCGATAGCGAGGGAAACGTGATGGCGAAACGGGAAAACTATAATGATTTATACCTGTTCATGCAGGTGGTGCGGGAAGGGAGTTTTACCGCTGCGGCGCAACGACTCGGCCTGGCACAATCAGGTATAAGCCGTTCCGTACGCGAACTTGAAGAAAGACTGGGCGTTCAGCTTCTGGCTCGCACTACGCGTAGGCTATCGCTCACCCATGCCGGCGAACAACTCTACCGGACCATTGAGTCAGGATTCGACGCTTTAGATATGGGGCTTGCCACGCTGGCCCATTATCGCCAGTCCCCGTCAGGTACGGTACGGATTAATGCCAGTCAGCACGCTATTGATAAACTGCTCCTGCCAAAGCTTGCGGTGTTTAAGCAACGCTATCCTGACATCCGGCTGGAACTCATCAGCGAAAGTCGGTTTGTCGATATTATTGCGGAAAGATTCGATGCCGGTGTACGTCTCGGACCGGAAGTTGGCGGTGGCATGATAGCGGTCCGTATTTCCCCCGACATGGAGATGGCCATTGTTGGTACGCCAGAACACTTTCGCCGCTATGGCTTTCCACAAGTCCCGGCAGATTTGGCGGTTCATCCCTGCATCGCTTATCAATTTGGCGATGGAAGCCTCTATACATGGGAGCTTCAACAGGATGGTAAAAAAATAACTCATCAGCCGCAGGGACAATGGGCTTTTGCTGACAGTTATATGGAAGCCAAAGCCGCAAGACTGGGGCTGGGGCTGGCTTATGTTCCGGAAGAACTGGTGTCCGATGATTTAGAAGAGGGTTCGCTCATCAGAGTTTTACAACGCTACAGTCAACGCCTGGAAGGTTCATTTCTCTATTATCCGCACCGCAATGTGTCTCCCGCTCTGCGAGCAGTTATCGATACACTGAGAATTTATGAATGAAGGCCAGGCTGCACACGTGTCAGGGTAACTGATCTGAGCGAGGAGCGGGCCTTATATACACATCCCCATTAACTTGAGTATGCTCCTCTGTGAATTTGTTTCGAAAATGATGTCGCTGATGTGTTTCATTCCCTGCTTTTTATAGAATTTTTGAGCACGTTCATTTTGTTCAAGAACCTCCAGCCATAAATATTTTTTCCCCTGACTTCGGGCAAGATCTATGACTTTATTAAACATTAGTTGACCGTAATGCTGATTCGTTTTGGTTGGGGCAAGGTAGAGTTTATTAAGTAAAACACCGCTGATGTCTGTATTCGGGACAGTTGCTTGCCATGTCAGCTTCACAAAACCAATCGGCTGCTCGATTTCAACTATATACCAGCTAATGTTTTTATCATTAATACTCTGCTCAATAACAGGAAGTGAATATTCACCCTCCAAATAATTATCAAATTCTGATTCTGACTTCCACATATGCTTAAAGTGCGCAGTATAGAAGCGGTAGCCAAGCTCATTTAGTAATGCCGAATCGGCTAATGTTGCTTGTCGTATGATTAAAGACATGGGATAGGCCCTTACTTTATGAGAGAAAAGTGATATTAAATTTGTAATATATACGGCCTGTTAAGTCTACATGTCCGTTGTGACAGTCTTACCCTCAAACTTTGAATACGCAATCTAAGGTCTGAAGTTGGTGGAGCTCGACCATTAAGTTATTTTTTATCGATGTTAGCTTCTGACTCGAAGCAGACAGGCCAACTGATTGCCTGGTCTGCTTTGAGCGAAAATGAAAAGACATCTTCCGAACTTGCGGCTGTTCATTCAGGATTTTACAAACAAGCTCATTATTCCCACTGCCAGGGCGCTATAGAAAAGCAACTGATACAGATTCGTCGGCACGTCTGTCCATTTTCTAACGATGCCCAGCGCGACCACGACCAGCGCAGCCGGGTAAATGGCGCACAGCACGGGAACCGCCATTGCGGTGAGGGAATTCAGTCCCAGCACGGCAAGTGCTGCTGACACCATCAGGGAGAGCGTCACCAGCAGCCCATAAGACGCACCGGTCGTCTGGTTGAAATAGCGCGCCGTTCCGGTCGTCAGACCAATGGCCGTGACCAGACAGGCGAGGGTAATGATCGCCGCCAACAACACCCGGCCATAAACGCCAAAAACAGTCTCGACATAGGCGCTCATCACCCGCATACCGTTCGTTGCGCCCCGCACCGGGCTGTGGGACCCCATCGACAGATAGCAGATATAAATCACGGCCAGACCTGCAGCGGCGATAAAGGCTGCGGCGATGGAATGGGTGAAGATGCCCCGCGGATGGTGGATCCCGCGCTGCTTAAGCGTGTGGGTGATAATGGCGCCAAAGCACAGCGCACTGATCACATCCAGGGTCTGATAACCGTTGACGAACCCTGTATCGAACGCGCGAGTTTGATACGCGGTTGTGGCGGTCGTGAGCTCACCAATCGGATGTAACCAGGCACATACGCCGATAAAAATCAGGGCACTAATTTTAATGGGCGAAAGGAAGAAACCGACGATTTCCAGCAGTTTTCCGGGCTTAGCCAGCGTCGCGCCAGCAAGGCCAAAGAACGCGGCGGAAAATATAATCTTCTGCATCAGGGAACTAGCTGCGCCATCGGTGATGACTTCGTAGCTAATCGTCGCGGTGCGTGGCGTACCAAATAAAACCCCCAGCGTTAAAAAGCAAATGCCAATAAAAATCAGGCTCGGCCATTTGCCTAAGGGTTTCGTTAATTCCGCGATATCACCGCCATTAATGGCAAGGGAAATAATCGCCAGCGCCGGGAACAGAACCGCTGTGATGATAAAGCCAAAGCCTGCATTAAAGGCGTTTGCGCCCGCCTGCATGCCGACCAGCGGCGGGAATATAATATTGCCTGCACCCAAAAAAAGCGTTCGCCAAAAGCAATGGCACTTGCGTTTTCCAGCGGAATGATCTCCCTGTCCACCTACGGGCTGTTCATGATGAGCTGTATAAAATTCGCAACGAACGTTATGCTCATAACGGAGGTCATAACCCCCTACAGCGGCCTCGTCGGCTTACTGGTTTTAGCGCTATTACCTTCTATAACCTCTCTTTTGCGGTAGATAACTATTGCAGGGATCGTTTGGATGAGCAACATGCGTATAATATGGCTTGCCATCACAAAACTCGCATTCGCGTTAAGCGCCAGTGCCGCAAAGGACATTGATTCCACGCTCCCGGGAACCCAGGAGAGCATCAATACATAAAATGGATAATCCAGAAGATGCGCCGCTGTAAATGCCATCATGACCGTCACACCCAGTCCAATAGCAATGAGCTGTATTGAAGACCAAAGATGACGCAAAAATGCAGTCAACGTAAACGCAATAAAATGATGCCCCAGTAATATGCCCATCAGGATCATACTGAACTGATTGAAAATATCGGGAAAAAACACAGTCTGAGATGACAAAGGGTGCAGGAGTGCTGCACAAAGCAACGACGTGATCATAAAGGGCGCAGGAAAGTGGAAGCGTTCAAGGCATTTGCCCAACACATAGCCCGCAAAGACAATACCCAATAGCCAGAGCACATTAGTCGTTGCAAACAATACAGGCGGCATGGCCATATGGGTTTGCGCACCGCCGGTAATATATCCGGCAAATAAGGTCAATGTGATGAGCCGAAGCGAGTGCGAAATGATAATTTTTTGCGGCGGCGTTTTAACATGGGACGCTAGCGCTAATACCGCTGCCATTGCCCCCGGAACGGCGCCCAATAACGCCTCTTCCTTACTCCAGCGTAATCGGTGAATACACCACAAGTAGCATGCGGTGAATTGCAGGGATAAGCATACTAATAACAACACCAGTAAAAATGCGATATTTCCTTGCGCCCCAAAAGAAAAATCGCGAAATAAAAGACCAATTGACGTACCAAGAGAGAGTTGAATCACCGTCAGGCTGCCCGGCAGTACTGGCACAGAAAGACCGGTACGTTTTAACACCAGCACGGTAATAAGGGGGCCAAACATCATACCTAACGGAACGTTGCAATAGGTAAAACCCAACCCAGCCAGGATACAAAGAGCAAAACCTAACAATAATTTCATACACCTTTCTCCTGGCTACCGGGAGTGTTAAATACTCAGTGAACGGTTTCGTTAACCCAAAGGGTATTTTCAGCAACCCATTGGGTCAATGCATCAAGACGTTCGTGTATTTCCCGGCTGGACTCCGCTTGAACAATAGCACTCACGATCTCGCCATTTGTTAATTTCATCGCGTCATATTGGCGGCCGACGACACCTGTTGCCCGATATTTAACCACAAAAGGCAATGGACATTTTTCCGCAATAGAGAGGAGCGTGCCCTGTGCAGGCGGCACATTTAATTGGCCAACCCGTAAACGGGTTGTCTTTGCGATAAATCCTGCGGATAGATTTCGCATAAACTGGCTTTAAGCCAGGTCATTCGAGGATCAAGACCAAAAGCGGCCCCTAATTCTTCATTGACAAAGCAGCCACCTAATCGGCAAGCAAGCTCGCCAAAAATAATGTTGTTATCTTTATCAACAAAAACTTCAAGGTGAAGCAATGCGTTTTCTTCCGTTGGAAAAACCTCTTCAGCAAGATATTTGGTGTAGGCAATCAGTTTACGATGCAGCGGCGTGTCATCTTCCATAACCAGACCTAATGTTTTCCCGGATAGAAAATCCAGGCAGGAGACGGTTGCACGAGATGCAGAAACAAATATCGCCTTTCCTTTTAAATACAACGCATTAATTTGATAAGCTTCGCCTTCGATAAATTTTTCAATGAGCAGATTGTGATACTCTGGCGGCTTAACCTGCGCCAGATATTTATAAAGCTGGCCTTCATTTTTAAGAACCACCACGCCCTGTGATCCACGCCCATCATTAGGTTTGATGACGCAGGGATATCCCTGTTCGGCAATGAATCGCGCCATCGCAGTCGCACTGTCGACGCGTGCCATAGCAGGAACCGGTAACTGATGAGACTGAACAAGCGATTTCATCATAAATTTATCACGGAAGAACATGGCCTTTTTTTCACGGTCGTGTGTCAAACCCAGACGATCGCTGATTCGCGCGGCCCTCAGAACATCGATTTCGGCGAGGTAAAAGATACCCGTTGCTTTATTGTCCTGGGTGTAGTGGTAAATATCCATTTCCACGAAGGGATTATCATTAAAGTTTTCATAAAAAAGGAAAGAAAAACCTGCCCTCATATGATCAAGAATATTATCGATCTGGCTTGCGCACGTTGCAATCAGAACCGGGGCCACTGATTGCAATGACTGCCACTCTTCACGTGAGTGCTGAAAAATAATTTTTGGTGGACACAGCAAGATATTCATTGTTTTTCTCATTCAATATCAAATGTAATGACAAATACATCCCGATAACCTTTTCCTGGCAACAAAGGAACCACTGCCGCGGTATAATGCTGATAATTCACATCATTGAATATTACTGCATCGCCCGCATGCAGTTTGAACGTAGAGGCATCATTGCCCCCATCATGATTAGGAATAAGCGTGGTTTCTCCACCAGTCACATTCTCAATTTCGCTGCAATAGATTGCAATGTACTTAAAACCATCTTTATGAATACCCTCTGGAGCGGGATATCCAGGCCTTCGGTCATCTGTCGTTATTCTTATTTGATGAATGCCAATATTGTAAGTCGTGTCTGGAAGCAATGGCAAAAGCTTACGAAACACCAGATTCATCACTTCTTCAGCAACGTCTTGTTTTATTTCTGGGTATTTTCTTGCAATGCCACCAGCGTAATTGTTCAGTTTTTCCGCTTGAAAAAACTCACCCACTGCGCACAGATCAAAATACTTTTCACGTCCGGCCCTGGCCTGCATGTAACTTCTGAACCGAAAAATACCATCTTCAGCCTTAAGCCATGGATCGGGTAGTAATTCATCAAAACTATTTTTGACTTTCGCTGAAGTCTTCCCCAGTCGAATATGATGATAGGCGTGCATAGATAACGTCCTTAATACGGTAGTTTGAGCAGTCTACTTATAAGATATGAAATGCATATCCAACAATAAATAATATTGCAGACTCTTTTATACTGATAATCTATGGGCAAAAGTAAGGAGGCAGGCTCCTTACTTTTTAAATAACTCTACTTGCTTTTTTTACGTAACTCCGTCACTGGCACGCCACCAATTCCCCAGTTATCAGTCTCCACTTCATCAATGACCACTATGGTTGTGCTGGGGTTTTTATTAAGGACATCAACCAATAGTTGTGTCACTCCCTCCATTAATTTTTTCTTTTGCTGATCGGTAGCACCTTCATTAGTAATTTTAATATTTACGTAGGGCATATGAACTCCTTTTATTAGATAATTTTTGACATTGCACCAAGATAAACAAGTGCAAAGAGATTAAACGATAGAACATAACCGTAGTGCATTTTAAAACTGGTGTTACTGGGTGATACATTCAGACTGTTTGCGGCGAAAATAGCATTGATCGATACGGGAGAAATAAGCTGAGTTGCAATAAATAAGCAAATCCATATCTGATAATCAACCATCCCCCCCGTAAGATAATCAGAAAATATCGACCATGCGATACTAAAGATAATCAGTGGATGGATACCTAATAAACCAAAAAGCGGTACGATGAACAAAATAATCGCGTAGATCTGCAACGTTGTCAGCCCGCCAACATAAGCAGTGATACCCTCAGGTACATGGGAAAAAAGCAGCCAACAAACTGAGGTCAACACACTACAGCTTAAAAGCAACAATACCTCACCGGATATATTCTGTGCTGATTCAGTTAATTGCTCAGCCCAGGGTTTATCCTTTTTAACCAGATGATCGACAACAAAGAGCACGACTGCTGTAAAGGCAATACTTTGCAGTGAATTAAGATTCAGTACCGTTAATGAAAAAATGAATACTCCCCAGAACAGACCTACACATAGCAGGATATACCGCATCCCATCACGGCTGGGTGTCACCGTCTCGTTTTCAGCGATTACCGTCACTTTTGCGCTTTGGTTGAACAAGATACTGAATAAAAAGAGAGGGATACCCACCAGCATCGCCTTAAGATGCGGTACGTCAGGCATTGCCGCCCAAACGGCAGCAGCGCCGATGGTGGTTGGCATCAGTACCATCGTAATGCATACGGTGCGCGTAATAATCTTTGCCAGGTTGAATCTTGGCCCAATAACTGACTTGAGGCCATCGAGCAGCAATGATATTGCCCCCAGACTCATTGGCCATGTTAAGAACGCCGTCAATAACGTAACCCCAAAAGTTATGTTCGATGTTTTTCTACGCGAAAAATATCCTCCCAGAACAGCTGTAAAATTAAGAGAGGCCATGACTTGTCGTAATAAGGCAATACCAACAAGCAGTAAAATCACATCAAAATATCGCGAAAAAATTGCAGGGAGCACAATGCCTTTCAGGTTGTTTGTAGCAAGAAGAAACATCATCGAGCAGAGAAAAATAATCACACCACTTCTGGCGGATGATTTTTTTGACCAGAAAGCAAATGTCGATGCGAAGTAGAGCACGGCGGTAACTCCCGCAATAGCCGACATCGCCGCATGTTTATCCGTCAACGCACAAGCGAACAGAAATACCAGCAATGATGTTATCTCTAACGCAGGTTGCAATGATTGCCACGCCTTGCCACGGGCCTGGATTTGCTCAGTCTGCATTTATCGCTACCTCTGGCTGAGCCTGCCGCACCATCATTTGATGATACATATCTGCGACACAACGGCCTGCATCAACCAGGAATCTTGAATTAACCAGCGGACGTGGCAGGACGTAGGTGTAAAAATTCGCGCCTTCCGCAGGATTGCCCAGCACCCAAAAAGTCGTCTGCGCTTCCCCCATGCGATTAATAGGATGCTGGCATTGATCGATATCCAGCCCACCCGGGTGATACCCCTCATTCATAAATGGACGAACAATACCATTGGCTGTCATATTTCTGATTAACGGTGAAGCGTCATGTAGTGGCGAAAAACTGGCAATTTTCGCCTTGATTAAAACATCAGCCTGAATCTCAGTACTCTCTTCTTTAAAAGGTGAGTGAACTTCGAATTTTCCTTCGCAGTCGTTCAATACTAACCTTGAATCTTTACCACCGGCCAGACTCACCACATTCGCTTCCATTAATGCTAATAGTTGTTCATTTCTTAACTTCGGCGGGCCAACGGCAATGCGGTTAAAAATGGGATTAAAATGCTCAAGGAAATACTGATGTGACCGCGATTCAAGCCCTGAATTATCAATCGCTTCTCGTAAAATATCCCTGACATCACGAATAATGTCTGTCGCCACTTTGATCGGGCCATGGACATTGCCCTCCTCAGACTCCTGGAGATCTTTACGCAGGAAATACATAAACCATTGAGTATAATCCTTTAAACTCAGATGTTCCTGCGATTGATGTGGATAAAGCACACTGTCAATTACCGCGATGTCTTCAGCGCTCGGTTCATAAGAGCCAGCATCTAACCACTGCCCATTTAGGGTTGAACGATAGGCATAACACATTTCTTTATGCAGTAAGGGGAAAACTTGTTCAAGAAAATCGATTTTTGAAGATCCTTTCTCAAACACATTTTTCAACCGCAATTCTCTGATAGCCATTGCCGTTAAGAAGCGTGGGGAGTACTGCCCAGAAACGCCTTTTTGATTCGCGCCGCGACTGCTAAAAGGTAGAGCCTTACGTGAATAGATAAAAATACCCGGTTCTTTTCCGGAAGGATGATAGCGAAGCTCACCATCTTCCCGGCTAAATTTTCCACCCCTGCCGATAGTGAGTTGCGAAATGACATCATAGGCAGTCAGACCAATACCCTGAACAATCACATTTGATTCCGCTGTTATTTTATTCAAATTATTTATTGGATAAGGAGTCGAATAGTAGTCCAGGCGTTCATTTTTCTTATAATTATTGGCAATAAATCGTTCAACAAGATGATCGTCAAACGTTTTGGCGTTGTCGCTGCGACCAGTGGTTAAATAGACGTAATCGGCCACCACACGCTGACTGTCTTCCAAGACAATAATAGACTTCGCATCGTCCTGAATCAGAATGTTGTTGGCCTGCTGATTTATCTGTGTAACCGAGATATTGTCAGGCAAACTTTTGATAATTTCGTGATAAAACCAATTTAAGTATTCACCTAATAATCGACGAGGTAAATAATCGTTGGCGTCAATTGGTTTGCCAGCCACGTCTTTTAAATAACGGCCATCAACATTTTTATAGCCCTGCTCATTAGCCCACTGATGAAAACATGGCCCTGAACGGAAAGATCCGGCATTTTTTACCGTCGCATCACCAAATAATGTTATCTGGCAAGCAACGGTGTTAACCAATAAATGGTCGGGCTGCGATAAACTGTGCGCACCTACACCCATCGCATTTTTATCAACGATAACAATATTAATATGTTCATTCTGTTTACGTTGTGCATGCTGAGCACAAATCCTTTCCAGAATACTAAGCCCCCGAGGCCCCATTCCTATAATAGCAACGGTTGTCTTTTTCATTCTTTGCTCCAACTTTGAGAGTATTTAACTTTGCTGTGTTGAACATAGCTAATCCCTGCTGCGATAAATAACGCACAAGCGCCAGATAATATTGAAATAGTCATCCCGTTTTTATTGTTCTGAAACGCACTCACGATTAATGGCCCGGCAATTTGCCCAATGCCATATGTTAACGTCACCAGACCCAGAAGATTAATTTTCTGTGGTGCAGAAATCTTTTTCGCGAGTGGCATAACGAGAGAACTGGTTCCCATGAAAGTTGCACCAAAGCCAATACAACTCAAGGTCAATAAAAGCGGGGAATGGATAAACGAGGCCATCACAACGCAGCTCGCCTGCACAATTAAGTTAACACTCAGGCAGGACAATATGCTCCACTTGCGTGCAGCCCATAACCAACCATAGCATCCTGGGATAACGGCAAGGCCAACAATAGACCAGATATGGTTGGCCAGAAATTCATTACCCACTCCCCGGGCCATTAAAGGGAGATAAGTAGCTACAATGATATAACCGAAGCCTGCCAGTCCATATAACAATGCTAAATTCCACCACTGGATGTTCGGCTCGGATGACGAAGCTTTTTTCTGAGGAGGTAGAGCGTGTTTATTTGCAGGCAGCAAGATAATCAGCGCGATGAAGAGTACAGCTGAAATGATTGACGCGCCGATCCATAGTAGCTTTGAATTTAATGCATATGCGATACCGGCTATAACATATTCATTGCCTATAAAAATACCCACCCCGACGCCGGCAAACAAAGAAGCAATGACAAACGGATTATGGGTATGCTGTAGCATAAGCATCGACCCGAATATCATCATGCCTGCGCTGGCAACACCGGCGATAAATCGAATAACAATTACTATATCAGGGTGCGTGACTACTGCCATCGCAAAAATAAGCAGGCCGGTGACTAATGCAGCACAAATTAACATCGTTTTGATATTCTTCAGGCCACCAAAAATACCAAACGAGAACAGGAGGCTGCCAACCAGGTATCCGGCGTAATTCGCGCTTGCGATTAACGATAATTGCGAAAAATTAAAAATGCCTTCATGCAACATGACCGGCAGCATCGGAGTATATAAAAACCGACCAATTCCCATCCCCAGCGTTAAAACAATCATACCGAAGACAGCCGTGCTCAACTGGCGATGGCCAATAACATTGTGATCAAGATCCATTTTTCAGGCTCAATATGTCAATCAGATTTGATTGTTATGTTACATAAAGAAATGCTAATAAAAAGTTAATAAAAATGACGAAAACCTTCACTTTGAGTGACAGACACGATGAACAGTACCTCATTAAATTTGTTTAAAACCGTCGCGGAAACCGGCTCTATCACCGCAGCAGCCCGTAATCTGCACTGCGTTTCTTCAAACGTCACGACGCGGCTCAAGCAACTGGAGTCCAGCCTGGATGTTTCGTTGTTTGTTCGCGAGAAGAATCGTCTTCACATCACCCCTGAAGGTGAACTGCTTCTGCGTTACGCTAACAAAATCCTCGCGCTTTTAGACGAAGCCGAGTTGTCTATGCAGGGAACGAAAGCGGCTGGCCCTCTGCGCATTGGCGCAATGGAAACCACTGCCGCCGTCCGACTTCCTGCTTTGCTGGCAAACTTCCACCGTGAAATGCCCTCCGTAGAATTAAACTTAAAAACGTCACCGACAGATGTGTTAGTTCGTCAGATCCAGAATAGTGAACTTGAAATTGCCTTCGTCGCTGACCACAAGGCGTTGCACGTAGACAATTCAAGGCTACAAACGCAGGTGCTGTGTCAGGAAACCCTGGTTCTGGTTACGGCCGCAGAGCATGGTGATGTCGTGACGGGAGCCGATCTGGAGGTGACAAGGCCGCTCGTCTTTGTGAAAGGATGTAATTATCGTTCCCGGCTTGGGCAATGGTTACGGCTACAAAATGTCGATTATGACGACCCGCTGGAGTTTGGTTCTTTTCAGGCAATACTTGGTTGCGTAAGTGCCGGAATGGGCATTGCATTATTGCCTGAGAGCGTCGTCAAACAGTATGAAACGAGCTTCCCCATACGGTGCCACTCTATTACTCCTCACATTGGTAATGTCAATACTATGATGATATGGCTTAAAAATCGTGAGGTTAGCCGGGTATTGAATTGCTTTGTTTCCTTTGTTTCATCCCACTGAGGTATTCCACAACCATATTGTGCCGTTAGGACTTTTGGGCTGGTAAATACTCTATATGGATCTATTATCGATGCAGGCTTTCAGTTTCAGGATTGACTAATGCAATTTAATAGAGTTGCTGAAGATTTCTTTCCTGGGATTGGTCAAGAAATTTGACCACTGTTTTGTAGTAAGAACGGCATCTGCTCTCTGATTCGTTCGTTGCCAGTCTGCCATTGGCACAGGGCTGCTGTTGCAGCCCTGACAACCTTAGACTTCAATCGATTCAGAGATCTCTAACGCATCATCGACTTCAATGCCCAGATAACGGACTGTGCTTTCCAGTTTCCTATGGCCCAACAGAAGTTGGATCACCCGAAGATTCTTGGTTTTCTTGTAGATCAGGTAAGGTTTTGTTCTTCTCATGGAGTGTGTGCTGTAAAGCGAAGCTTCGAGACCAAGCTTTTCTACCCACCCATGAAAAATTCGGCTGTATTGCCGGGTTGATATGTGCCGGTTAGTTCCGATCCGAGACCGAAACAAGAAGTCTTTACTGTGCAAATTGCCAAGCTTTATCAATGCAGCAACAGCTTCTCTTGTCCCTTTGGTTATCTCAAATTGCACAGGGCTACCGGTTTTCTGTTGCAGCACCGTAGCTCTGCTTGAAACCGAGCTACCATATGCAACATCAGATACTTTGAGGTTCACCAGATCACAGCCTCGTAGCTTACTGTCTAAGGCCATGTTGAACAGAGCTAAATCACGCGTTTTACCTTCCAGTTCAAGCCGGATTCGGATCCCCCAGATATGAGATATCTGAAGTGGTCTTTTTTGGCCTATGATACGGTCTTTGTTCCACGGTGACATGTTCATACTCAAATCTCCTGCAATGTTGGAGATTTGAGTATGGTTGTCCCTTATGAGCGAGGAACGGCCGTTTACGCTTAGTTCTAAGCTGATAAAAACATGATTAAATAGTATTATTAGCCAAAGAATTATGTGGTATCTTTCATAAAGATTAATTCTTAACCTTTAGGATTATTATGTCAGATTCAGAAAAATTCCTGCCGACTTTGAAACGCTTATCTAAATTAGATAAGCTCTCTGAGAATGAAATTTCAAATCAATTCAGGAGGAATCATAGCGTAGAACCAGTGATTTCAAAAAGTGAACTTTGTTATGCTTCTTTCGTAGTTAAAGTTGATGATTTAAATTTCTTGCTTACCGAAAGGCCAATATCGTACTTAAATAAACATTGGGGACGATGTTCGAATATTCAATCGCATGCAAATTCACTTGGTATAGCGTTACCCCTATATATTGGAGAAGGTACTCTTTCTTCTGCGATTCATGAAATTAAAAGATGTGAAAATCCACTTGAGAATTCAAACGAATGGTTGTTCAAAAATTTTTCATTAGAAATTGCAATTGCTTATTTCAACAAGTACTTTATAAAGAGTGAATCACTAAAAAACTATAAAACAATTATTTTTGAAGCTATAGAGGCTTTTTATTTGGGGTATGACCATATATCTATCATGTCGCTTTTTCCTGTCTTTGAAGGTGGGTTAAGGAACTTACTTGTAAAATTTTGTGATGGTGATAACACAAATACAAGTGCTGACAGATTTGAAAAGGAAATTAGAAAACTTATTATTACATGGGGAAGACGGCAACTCCCAAATTTTGACTGGTATCCTGGCAAGGGCTATGATATTGAAATTGAGGTGGATTTCTTCACACATTTAAACCCGCAGTGTGATGTGATTAATTCAACCAGATCTTTTTTTAAAAATGTTATATACAAACCAACTGGAGGTGTTAATGAAGGAAGTTTCAACAGGCATTTGACACTACATTTGCTGAATCAGGATTTCAATGAACCATCTAATTTTGTTAGAATTTTCTTGGCGTTGATCTTGACCCTCCATCTCCGAACAGCTTTTGTATCTTAAGTTAACGATGTCCGCTGCCGCCGGTATTCCCTCGGGGAGTGATATCCCAGCGCGCTGTGCGGGTGGTTTTCATTGTAATGCGTGAACGCTACTGCAAGGTTTCGCAGTGCTGTTCTCACATCCGGTTTTGGCATGAACGCGATATAGTCTTCTTTCATCGTTTTCACGAACCGTTCGGCCATGCCATTACTCTGCGGGCTGCTCACCGCTGTTGTGCAGGGCTCCAGATTCAGCTCTCTCGCGAACCTCCGCGTTTCATACGCGGTATACGCTGAACCGTTATCCGTCAGCCACTGCACCGCTGTGTCGGGCAACCTGTCGCCGAAGCGCTTTTCCACCGACCTCAGCATCACATCCTGCACGGTCGAACTGTCATAGCCTCCCGTGCTTGCTGCCCAGTCTATGGCCTCACGGTCGCAGCAGTCCAGCGCGAACGTTACCCGCAGTTTTTCGCCGTTGTCGCAGCCGAACTCGAAGCCATCTGAACACCAGCGCATATCGCTTTCTGCCACCGCTATCTTGCCCTTATGTTCACGCTTCGGTCGCTCTGGTTTGTGATGCAACAACAACAGGTTATGCTCACGCATTATCCTGTAAAGCCGTTTGGCATTCACAGGTAGCTGTCCCTCTGTGCGACGTTGCTTGCGCAGGATGCCCCACACGCGTCGATAACCATAACTCGGCATATCGCTGATAATGTTGAGGATAGCCGACAGTATTTCTGCGTCTGCTTCTTCATTACGCCGGTTACAGCGCCTGTCCTGCCAGTCGGCAGAACGGTTAATCCGCAGTGACAGTTGCGCACGCGACACGCCCATGGTCCGGCAGACCATGGCTATTCCCCGTCCTTTGGCAACAAGGGCGCGTGCGCTATCCATTTTCGCGACTGACCGTACTCCACGGCTTCTTTCAGGATCTCAACTTCCATCGTCTTCTTGCCCAGAAGGCGCTGAAGCTCCCGGACCTGCTTCAGAGCAGCAGTAAGCTCAGAAGCAGGAACGACTTCCTCTCCAGCCGCAACGGCGGTGAGGCTGCCTTCCTGATATTGCTTCTTCCACTTAAACAGCAGGCTGGGCTGGATACCATGCAGGCGGGCGACATGGGAGACATTCATACCCGGCTCCATCGTCTGCTGGATAATGGCGATCTTCTCCTGAGGAGTTTTACGTTTACGGACTTCTTGCCCTAACAGGATCCCGGTCATCTCAAAATTGGCGTTAGTGTTAGACATATATTCAAGCCTATCTCTTATCTGGAGATACAGCTACTGTCCGGTGTTTCAGGGGGCTACATCA